>CAZFZT010000023.1:0-9803 GCA_964523675.1 uncultured Isosphaeraceae bacterium | reverse complement strand
GTACTGCGCGCGAACGTGATAAATGCGGCCAAGCCGATTCTCCTTGACCAGTTTGTGCGCCAGCGCGACGGCCGGGCAGCGGCGGTAGTTGAACCAGACGAAGGTGTGTTGAATTGTCGGCTGTCGGCTGTCGGCTGTCGGCTCGATATCGGTACGTGACGGCCGAGAGTCGGCCGCCGCATCGCGCATGGTGCGTGCTTCATCAAGCGTTCGCGCCAGCGGCTTCTCGCACGCCACGTGTTTACCCGCTTCGAGCATGGCGATCGCCATTTCAGCGTGAAGGTGATTGGGCGTGGCGACATCAACGAGATCGATCGACTCATCAGCCGCAAGCTCGCGCCAATTAGTGGTCCATCGCGACCAGCCCCAACGCTCCGCGAAGCCAGCAAGTGTTGTCTGATCGCGCGCGGAGATGACACCGAGCAGAGGCAGCACAGGCAGGTCAAAAAACTTCTCTGCCTGGGACCACGCATTGCTGTGCGCCCGGCCCATGAACTTCTGGCCGATGAGCGCAATCGTGCAGGTTGGGCGGCGATTGGGCATGTGCGGGACATGGTAATATGAATCACGCCGCTTGCGGTCTCGCACGCATTGCACACGAAAGGATCATCCATGTTGCCGACACTGCTTGCCTTCCTTCTCACGCTCGCGGCTGCCTCGCCGCCACCCACAGCCGACGATACGCCAGCGGCAAAGAGCGGGAAGCCGATCAACGTCCTCGTCATCACCGGCGGGGGCTATCACGATTTCGAGCGCAACACCGATGCGCTCATCGAAGGATTGAAACAGCGCGGCACGTTCGAGTTCACCGTCCTTCATCTCGGCTCATCATCGCCGCAGCATGAACAAGGGGCGACCGAGTTCGACGGCGGCGACATCTTCGCCAACTACGATGCCATCCTCGCCTATCACCAGGGTGATCTGGGCTTCACCGACAATGCGAAGAATGCGCTGCTTGATTTCGTGCGAAACGACGGCGGCTACGTCGCCATTCACAGCGCAGCCGACTCGCACCCGGGCTGGGAAGAGTACGACCGCATGCTTGGAGCTCGCTTCAAGTCACATCCGCCTTATGGCTCAGTCAATGTGCGACTTTATCCCAATGCTGCTGAACATCCGGTCGTAAAAGATCTGCCGAATCGATGGACGCTGCGCGACGAGTTTTATCACCTCACGTACTTCGATGAGGAGCAGGGTGAGCATCGGTATCCGTTTCGTTTTGGGACGCTGCTCATGCACGGCCGCAGCCCCGCTGAATACGAGAAGCAGCCGATGCGCCCGGTGACATGGATCAAGCCCTATGGCGGCGGGCGCGTCTTCTACACTATTCTCGGTCACGATATCGAAACGCATTCAGACGAGCGTTTTCATCGGTTGATTGCCAATGCGCTCAAGTGGGCGGCAAGCGCGCCCAAGCCGAACGAAGACGGTGAGTACGTGCTCTTTGATGGAAAGAGCAAGGACGGCTGGTCAATGGCGGGGCCCGGCGGATTCCGCCTTGAAGATGGCGAACTCGTCGCGCACGGCGGCATGGGCATGCTGTGGTATCACGAACGCCGCTTCCGCGATTTCACGCTCACGCTTGAGTGGAAGACTTCCAGGATCGCTGACAATGCGGGCGTGTTTGTGCGATTCCCACAGGTCTCATACGACCCGTGGTACGCAGTACGGTATGGGCATGAGATTCAGATCTGTGATGATCCGAACACCGAGCCAACACGCGGCACCGGAAGTGTGTACGGCTTCGCCGATGCGCCTGGAGCGCGCCAAGCAGCGAAGCCGCCCGGCGAGTGGAATCGGTATGAGATTACCGTGAGAGGAGATAGCTACACGGTCGTACTCAACGGGCGGAAGGTGCTCGAATGGGATAGTCCATCCGACCGCCACGGCCGTGAGGGCTACATCGGATTGCAGAATCACGATGACGCATCACCGGTTCGCTTCCGCAATATCAAGGTGAAGCCGCTCGTCGAATGATGCGCGTTACCCGCCGATGGCGGACATGGTGCGCTCGGGTTGCGTGAACGCATCGGAGCCGATGCCGTGGCCGGGCTGCTTCGTCCATGTGGAGTCGATCAGGAAACGCGCAATTGCCGCATCGCCTGCGCCGTCGCGTAGCAGCGTTCGCACATCCCATTCGCGCGTGCTGAAGAGGCACGGCCGAACCTTACCATCGGCTGTAATGCGAAGACGGCTGCACGCGCCGCAGAACGGCCGGCTCACTGGCGCGATGATGCCGATGTGAGGGGGCTGTCGGCTGTCGGCTGTCGGCTGCCGGCCGATGGCCGATGGCCGAGAGCCGAGAGCCGACAGCCGGAAGTTCATCGACGTGCTATCCGGGCGATCATCCTCCACAGGAATCAGCGTATGCCGTTCGCTGATCTTCTCGATCATCTCGCGCGCGTCAACGACATCCTCGCGCTTCCACGCCCTGCTCGAATCAAGCGGCATGAACTCGATCAATCGCATGTCGATGCCGTGCTCGATCGCAAAGTCAGCAAAGTCGGCGAGTTCATCGTCATTGACGCCGCGCATCACGACAGCGTTCACCTTGACCGGGCCAAGCCCTGCTGCATGAGCAGCTTTGATTGCCTGGACGGTTGACTCAACCGTTGTATCGCTCCGGGTGATCGCTCGCAGGCGCTCGGGCCGGAGCGAGTCAATGCTGAGCGTCACCCGCTGCAGCCCCGCGTCGCGCCATCGCATGGCTGCATCGTGCGTCATCAGCGAGCCGTTCGTGGTCATGGCAAGGTCGGCGATCCCCATCGCAGCAAGCGCACGGATCAGCGGGATCAGATGCGGGTACAGCGTCGGCTCGCCGCCGGTGATGCGGACCTTCTCGACGCCGAGCGACGTGCAGATGCGCACCAGCCGCACGTACTCATCGAGTGAAAGCAGTTCGCGCTTGGGCATATAGCGGAAGTCGGGGTCCATGCAGTAGGTGCAGCGAAAGTTGCAACGGTCGGTGATCGACAGCCGCAAGTCACGAATCGTGCGACCATACGAATCATGCATCCGCATCTGCTGCGCGACATCATCCGGAGCGGGCGGCGGGGCGCTCCCCGGCTGATCGCCCGCATGTGGAAGTATCGGTAGCGCGACGCTCATGGCATTCATTCTACGCGGCTGGTCGCTACCGCCGCACATGCCGCAACGCCGTGCGCATTGCCAGCCACTTCGCCGTCAGCCCGCATGCTTGTCAGGACGTTTGTCCGCTTGCCCGTCAGCCCGCTTGCCGGCGCGTTAGCCGCCACTTCGTTGTCCCCGTTACAGCCGATTTTGGCTAAAAGCGAAATTTGACGTCGGCATGGAGAGTCGGCCCGGAGGAGGCGCTGTCGTGATCGGATTCACGATCGCGTCACGTGCGCGGCTCGGTGACCGCGCCGGCCTTTCGCTTGAGCGACTTACTGACCTGTTCAATCCAATCGCGCGGCGGCAGGGCATACGGCCGAAACTTCTCGATGCGGCCGTCTTCTTCGGCATAGAAGATCGCGCGGTGGAAGCCGAGCTTCGCAGCGGCGGGCGAATCGATCATGTGCGACGAATCGGCGGGACTCATCTGGAACAACACGCGCATCTCGAAATCGCGCAGCGCGTTGCGATCGAACGTGCGGCTGACGTTGCTGACCGTGTCGCACCACACGATCGTGTGAATGCCCAGCGGCGGCCCCTCGCGCAGAATCGTGCCGAACTGTTTGTCGGGCGACGGCGGCTTGTCTTCGTCATCCATCGAGAATGAGAATGACTCTTCCTGGCGCAACATGCGGAACCGCTGCGCGCCGTGGATGAGCAGGAAGATCGACGGCGCATCAGTCTGATCCGACGCCTGCCGCCGGGTGAGTTCCTCGGCGATGGCCGCAATGGCATCCGGCGTGTCGCGCAACCGGGCCACTTTCACTCCTTGCGGAATCGCCGCTGCGAGTTGATCGATATACTCGCTCTGGCCGGATTCACCCGCGCTTCCATCGAGGATGTAAAACGTCGCAGCATTCTGCGCGGCTGCCGGCATCTGCGCAGCGAGCGCGATGAGGGCCGCTGAAAGCAACGACAGCGCCGCATCATCGCGCTGTCCCACCATCAATAGGTTCTGGCCAGAAAGACGGCGGAAGACCGCGTGCGTCGGCTCTTTGATGGAGATTGCCTCACCGAACCACGTTCGCACCGGCGAGATGCCGGCCCCACCGCCCCCGATCGAACCGCCGGTGTCGAGCAATTCGCGCAGTTGCCGATTGCGCGAGATGTCGGCTGGAATGTTGCCTTCAAATACAATCGGCTCGGGGTAAAGTTGCCGGGGACGCGCGCCGTTGCCGCTCGACTTCTCTTGCACCTTGGAAAGGAATCGCTCGCGCCGCTCATCCGGAAGCCACACGACCTGGAACGGACTATTGCCTTCGATCACCCCGGCCGCGTCGTTGTAGATCGCTTCACCCGGCCGGGAGAGTAATCGTGCCGCTGCGTTGTCATCACTCAGAATGAGATACGAATCCGCTTCACTGCACTGGAGCGCGATGCGCACCGCCATCTGGCCGATCGTACTGCGCGCGAGCGAATACGCGCCGCCAAGCGTTTGCGAGCCGAGCAGCACATGCATGCCGAACGCACGGCCTTGTCGCACGAGGCGATCCAGCAACATCGCAGCGTCCTGCGAAATCTTGTCGTCCTCAGTAAAGAGCTCCTGAAACTCGTCGACGATCAACAGCACACGGGGCATGAATTCATCAGGAACCGCCTTGCGGAACGCCTTCAGGTCCTGAACACCGACCTTGCGGTAGCGTTCGCCGCGGCGCTGCAACTCCTGATCGAGCCGCTGCAACACGCTGATGCCGAACTCCCGATCGCTCTCGATGGCGACCGCGCGAACATGCGGCAACCGATGCGTCACATACGTCTTGAACTCGACGCCTTTCTTGAAGTCCACCAGATACAACTCAACCTCATCGGGGCTATACCAAAGCGCGAGATTCGTAATAAGCGCGTGGAGGAGCGTTGACTTACCGGAGCCCGTTTTTCCTGCAACGAGCGCGTGCTGCGCGGTTCCGACGCCAAGCGTCATGTGTTGCAATTTCGTTGCGCCGGAGCGGCCGAGTGCAACGCGGAGAGTCTCCGCGCTCGACATCGACCAGATCTCTTCAGGCGAAGGCGCGATGACATCGAAGGGAACCTCGACGCGCGTGGAATCGAGCGCAGCGCTTCCAACCACATGCAGTACCCGCGTGATGAAGTCCTCGCTCGGCGGGTCATCCGGCGTGAGCGGAAGATCAGCGAAGTCTTCGTCCTGCCACACGAACCGGCCGTCGCGCGAGGCAAGCGTGAGACTATGCCGCCGCAGGTCTGATTCATCAAGGCCTGCCACGAGCTTGTGTCTGGTATCGCGCACGATCAGCGTGTACACACCGCACCGAGCGCCGCTTTGCAGAATGCTCGCGAGTCGCTTCGCAGCCGTCTCGGAGAAATTGACGGGGAAGTCAGAAATCACCAGAAACCGGTACGGCTCGGCGATTTCACCTGCCTGCTGGTTGTATTCATCAATGGTTTCAAACTCATTGCGCAGGTACTTCTGGATCACGTTCTCCATGTGCTCGGTCAGGTCGAGCAGCCGCTGCTCGATATGCCGCGCTTCAGTCCAGATGCGCCCGCCTACAAATGCATCGTTGTAGTCAGCCAAGTGCATAAAGCCGGCGAAGTTCTGGCCCAGGCCGACCGGATCAAGAATCGTGAAGCGCACCTTTCCGGGAGGCAAACATGTGAGCAGGCGCAGCATGGTGGTTTGCAGGATGCGCGTCGGCGCATCGCCGTCTTCGCCCGCCGTTTCGATGAGCAATGAGCAACGATCGGGAAATGCAAGCGTGGTGGGAAGGTCGAACTCAGCCGGGCCGCCAAGTTGCAGCCGCTCATCCTTGGGCTGGCCGCCGGGCATTGCATCAAGATCGACATGTACGTGGCCGAAGCGGATCGCAGGAGAGAAGTCTTCCGGCGGAGTCCAGCCGTTCCAACGTTCATCGCTCCATGGCAGGAAGTACTTCTTGTCTTCGCTCTGAAGGGCTTCAAGCGTTTCATAGACGCGGCCCATGCCGCTCTTCCAGCGCGATTCAAGATCGCCCCACTCTCGCTCATAACGCTCCTGCACCTCACGTTCGCGCGTCGACGAGCGCTCACGCACCTCACCAGATGAACGTTCGAAGTTCTCCTTCGAAGCGCTGGTTCGTTTGGCGAGCGCATCGTGCGCCTCTTCGATGGCCTTCGCTCGCTGGGCCTTGAGTTCATGCAGTCGGGCGGGGTATTTCTGATCGATACGCTGAAGCCGACGATTGCGGCGCTTGCGAATCTCGATCATGATCGGTTCATATTTCTCCTTCGCTTCCTTGATCTCTCGATCACGCGTTTCGACGAGTTCAGCCGCCTTGCGATCGCGCGTCTCCGCCGCCTTGGACACGCACCGATCATGCGCCAACCGCGCAGTCGCCAGCGATTCAGTAAGGGCGCGCCACGTGGCGGTTGCCTTGCTGCGCGCCAGCGCAAACAATCCGCCGAAGAGGCCGATCATCACCGCTGCAGAAATCGTGCCGGCCACAACCATCGAACCGCCCGGCTCCCAACCCGAGCGCATCCCTTCGACTGTCGTCCCCGCTGCAATACCGACAATCACCAGAACAGCAACAAGCGGCCCGCGAAACAATTTATACAGCCGCCCGGTCCGCAACTGCGCAAGCAGCGCGCGAGCCGTCTCCATTGCGGACTCAAGTGTCGCGTTCGGGTCATCACGATCGCTTTCATTGGTGTCTTGGTTTGACGTCGGGTCGCTGCCTCCGGCGAGCGACTTCATCCGTGTCCGCTGAAGCAGTCGCTTGCCCTCGTCTTCGATCTGCCCCGTCTCATCCATCGCGCTCTGGAGCACTTTGACCGCCTGGTCGTACTCCTCGCGCGGGTCATCTTTGCGCGCTTCGTACAGCCCCTCGCTCATCCAGATCGCTTCTTCGAGTTTCTTCTGCGTAGCCACCTTGTTGTCGCGCGCCTTCTCGATCAGCGCATCACGATCAGATTTGTACGCCTCGCGCACGGCTTTCTGATCCGCATCAAAGTACGCTGTGACGCGCTTGACCGCCAGGGCGTGTTCCTCCTCAGCCGCGTGCAGTTCCTCTTTCAACTCCGCCTCGAGCCGCTCGATTGCCTCGGCCAATTCCTTCTCGTTGGCGGCGCGATCGCGCTGATACCGCTCCTCGATCTCCACCTCGGCTGTGGATCGATCCGCAAGGAGTTCACGCAGCGAACGAACGATCATGCGCTGAGCGTCAGCGAGCAGGTTGTCCTTGGGAGGTGCGAGCATGTTGAGCCAGAGAACGCCACGAACCAGTCAGGAACAGACCTTTACGAACACTCGCTCATCGCACGCATCAATACTTCATCCATCTCGCCCATCGCGCCCACCGCCGACTTGACGCGCGGCTCGAGCTGGTCGATCAGATTCTTCTCGATGTCGCGACTGACCGGATCATCCCATTTCTCCTTGATCCGATCCCATCGTATGAGAAGATCCTTCATCGCGGTCTGCAGGTTGCTACGGGCGGAGGTCATGCTCATGGCGTTTCACTCGATTGTAATCGATGCGGCGACCTGAACATCTACGTTCGCCGATCCCCTTTCGTTCCCGAGTCTTCTGCCTCGTCCGGTTCTTGATCCGGCCGCATCGTCAAAGACTCCTCGCTCGGCAACTCGCCGCCTGAGCGGCTCACCGCCTCGCCCGGTTCCCCCTCCACCTCGCGCTCAACCGGCGACATCGGCGCGCGCGTCTTCAGATACTTCTCAATCGCCTGCATCATGCGATCAAGCTGCGCTCCCACCCGCGGCAACTCCGCATCCAGAATCCGATCCAACTGCTGTAACTGCCCCCGGCAGAGCATCGCTTCTTTTTCGATCATCTGCGACCAGTAACGGATCCGCTGAATCTTCCGCTGCGCCTCCTCCAACCGATGCTTCGCCGCTTCGAACGCCTTGCGCTCCAGGATCACCGACGGCCTCTCATCGCGCGATGCCAACTGTGCGCGGTAGAGCTCGCTCTTCGCCTCGGCGGTCTTTCTCGCCCATCGCTTCTCTTCATGTCTCCAGTGCGCAAGCAACTCCCCGTTGAGACGGTTCATTGTTCGCTGCATCTCCGAGTTTGCCTCAATCAAACCGACCTTCGCCTGCTCGCCAAATTTCACGAGCGCAACTTTGAAGTCCGCAATCGCGCCGACAGAAATCAGTTTTGCGCCTTGATCCGCCATCGCATTCAGAGGCCGCTTGCGGCTTAGCACGCTCCAGCGAAGAACTCACCGCTGCTGAAGATAGTTCTCAATATGCTCCGCCTTGCGCAGTAGAAACGGGATGTGCTGCGATGAGGATTCCATGAATCGCTTGAGCACTTTCATCGTCTGATCGAACTCCTCCGCAAACTTATTCTGTTCCTGATCGCGCCACGTTTGAGCCAGCACGTGCAGCCGGCCCTGCAGCGTCGAAATCGAGCCGGTCAACTGATCGTTGAAACGCTTCAGATCCTGCGCAAATCGGCGGAGTTCCTCGGGATCGACAATCGCTTTAGCCATGCTGTAGTGTAGCCGCCACCCGCGCTCCACCTCGCGCGAAGCCGTCTGTTCCGCTACGGCTGCAACTGTATTGCCGCCGCGCCCGCGCCTACGATTTCATACGCCCCATGACCGTCTTCTCCCGGCGATCCTCCGCCGCTTCTCCCTCCATGCCTGACGCCCCCAACTCCGACCGAAACCGGAGCGCCAAGTACCGCCGCGCGAAAATCCGTAACTTTCTCTTTACGGTCGGTCCCAACCGCCTTTCCGGTGGCCGGCTGTCGCGCAGGCATATCTCAAAAGACATCGACATCAAGCACATTGAAATCGCCTCACCGATCTGGCCGCATGCCTTCGACGGCCTTCGCATCGGCCATGTGAGCGACTTTCACCTCGGGGAACTGCTCCCCATCGACCGTGCGATCAACGTCGTCGAGCAACTCGCCCAGCAGGAACCTGACCTCATCGCCTGCACCGGCGATGTCGTCGATCTCCACCACTACGACGCCAAGCCGCTCCTCCACGCCCTGGCGCACGTGAACGCGCCGCTCGGCGCTGCGCTCGTGCTCGGCAATCACGATGAACTCCACTGCCCCAACACCATCTGCAAAATGGCTGAGCACGAAGGTCTCATCGTCCTGCGCAATGACGCTGTCGAACTCAATCGCAACGGCAATCGACTCACCCTCGCAGGCATCGACTGGGCAAAATCACAAACCGCTTGCGCAAACTTCGTCGAGCAAACATGCGGCCCGGCAGGCAACGGCTCCGGCGCGCACCTCCTCCTCGCGCATAACCCCAAAGCATTCCCCGCAGCAGCAGACCGCGCCATTCCGCTCACGCTCTCCGGCCACACGCATGGCGGGCAAATCGCGCTCAAAGGCAGACCCAACACCAACCTCGCGATCAGTCACCGCCACAGCGCGGGCCTCTTTGAGAAGGGCCACAGCAGGTTGTTCGTCACGACCGGTGTCGGCTCCTGGTTTCCGCTGCGGCTCAACTGCCCCGCAGAGATTGCCATCATCACCATGCGCCATGCAAAGGAGCCGCGCACAAGCGTGAATGATGAGATCGTCCATGAGTGACGTATCCCACGTGCGGTTGGCGGCGGCGCGCGCCATCCTGCATCACATCGGCTTTGTAACGCACGCGGACACTGCGCGGTCCGGGCACTGCGCGGTTTAAAAGAAAATCCCCAGCTGCGCGTTTCCGCGCAGCTGGGGGATGGATCAGAGGAACGCAAGC
>CAZFZT010000022.1:39717-40378 GCA_964523675.1 uncultured Isosphaeraceae bacterium | reverse complement strand
TCTTGTAATTTTTTGCAGCTCGTCCTTGACTTCGCTTGCGGGGGGGGGGGGGGGAGATTGATTGGGGCTGCTGGACGGATCCACGCTGCATGTAGGTGAAGATCTGTTGGGGAATCGCCCCGTTGGGAAAGGAATCGAAAATGCGTACCATTCTTGCCGCGACCGCTGTTGCCGTTACGAGTGCGTGCTTTGGCGCTCGTTTGGATATACAACCTGGCTGCTGGAATTGGATGAACGCCGATTGTTGTCGTATCGGCGATCACCACTTCTCGAAGTCGTGTGAAGGTCAGGGATTCCAGTGGACGTGTGGCATGATTGCGATTGGATCAGCCGACGATCGAATGGCAGGCACTTGGGCCCGTAGTTTCAGTGGCTACTCAAATGCAATCACAGAGCCGACGGGTGTCAAGACCTGCCGGTTCTATGCGCCCACGGAGTGTGGCTACTATCCGGGGACGTGCCTCTATGCCACCGAAGAGAGTTCGTTCAACTGCGCCGACTCGCCGGAGCCGATAGGTCCCCCGGATTGCCCGCTACCTTGAGACTGATCAATCACATCCTGATAGCCATCATCCCTCTGTTGGGAGGCGCGGTCGTTCAGTGTTTCGCGAACCCGCCAGACCGGCCCGTTCTTTCGAATCTGCGGTTGTTCCAGCCACTT
>CAZFZT010000022.1:0-39707 GCA_964523675.1 uncultured Isosphaeraceae bacterium | reverse complement strand
GATCTACTGCATTGGTCGGAACTGCTTACGCTTAGTAACTCGCAGCAGGAGTTCCTCAGATCGATCTACGAGAGCAAGTATCGGCCGGGCGCAGCGGAACAGAGCGAACGAGTCAGAGACCTGAACCATCGAGCATGGCGCGTAAACAATGACAATTTGGCAGGACGAATCTCGCAAGCCGAAAACGCAGCACAGCGAAGGACTTTGTTTGACGAGGCCGACACCATTCGTGATGTGCTGATCACATTGGAGAAGGAGTTGTTCACGCTGATCGTTCCGATCCTCTCGGAGGACCAACAGCAACGATGGCCGCGCGTGACCATGTCTCGCGAACGTGTCTGGTTTGCAGCGCCAGAGACAGCGTTGCCGGGCGCTCCTATCGATCTTCTCGACCTTCTTGAGAACTGCGATGCACTTTCCGAACTGCGAAAGTCGGCTGGCTCCACCCTTGATGAGTATGAGCGGCAACTTGTTACGCTCCTCCGGGCACGACATTCGGCCGATTCAGTGGCGAGGCGGCATCTTCTGAAGGAAGACGAAGAGTTGGCCGGCGGCCGCGCGCCGGATGAGACGTTCTTGGAAGAGCGCCGGACGCGGACGCGGCCGCGCCTTACCCTCGACAATCGCCTGCTCGACCACAACCGAAGATACTTTGATCAGATTGCGCAGCGTTTGGATGATGAGTCGCGGCGGACGTTCACAAAGGCGTACCGCCGTGCCGCCCTTCCAAAGTATTTCCCGGATGAACTTGCCGATCGGGCGTCGATCGTGTTTACCGCGACACTCAACCATCCGCAATTGAGCGACGATCAGAAACTTCGCGTCGAAGGACTGTTGCAAGCATACGAGAAAGAGTACGGCAAGATCTTCGAGGCACTCTTTGAGGAAGAGGTCCGCTTCATGCAGGAGTTTCTCTCCACGTTCACCATGCATGTCGGCGATCAAGAGGCGCACATCAATATGATCAACGATTCACTCTCGCGCAGGTCCGCCCTCAGCCAAGAAATTTTTAGCGAAGTGCCCTCGATCTTGACGGACGAGCAGAAGGAATGGTTTCGCGAGGGGCAGCGCGAAGGTGTCAGCCCTCGGTGAGCAGGTCAGAGAGAGGTGAGATGGTGGGACGGTGATGGAATGAGGCGATCGGCATCAGGCCGACCATACGATACCTCACTGTCTCATGCCTGACCCCGCGATCATCCTTCTTTCCGGTGGGCTTGACTCTGCGACGACGCTGGCCATTGCGCGTGAGCAGGGGTACGCCTGCCATGCGCTGAGTTTCGATTACGGTCAGCGGCATCGCTTTGAACTTGCGGCGGCAAGGCGCGTGGCTGAGCATCTGGGCGCGGCTGAGCATCTGGTGATGACGATCGATCTGCGGCTCTTCGGCGGCTCCGCGCTCACCGCTGAAATCGATGTGCCCAAGCAGAGTGCGACAAGTCCACAAGTCCACAAATCCACAGGTCCACAAGTCCACAAATCCACAGGTCCACAAGTCCACAAGGCCACAGGTCCACAAGTCCACAAGGCCACAGGTCCACAGGTCCACAGGTCGGCGATTCCTGTTACCTATGTTCCTGCGCGGAACACGATTTTCCTTTCGTTCGCGCTGGGTCTTGCTGAGGTGCGCGGCGCCACCGACATCTTTATCGGGGTCAGCTCGATCGACTACTCCGGCTATCCCGACTGCCGGCCTGCGTTTATCGACGCCTTTGAGCGTATGGCGAATCTGGCGACCAAGGTCGGCGTGGAACATGCGCGGAGTGCCGAGCCGCCGATCCGCATCCATGCGCCCCTCATCAAGATGAGCAAAGCGCAGACGATTCAACGGGGGCTTGAACTCGGCGTTGATTACGGCCTGACGCACAGTTGTTATGACCCCGATCTGAGGACCGGTCGGCCGTGTGGCTCGTGTGAATCGTGTTCACTTCGCGCCGCGGGCTTTCAAGAAGCGGGCGTGCCTGATCCACTTTCGCAGCGTCCTGATGAAGGATAAGCCACGGGGGGCCGCAGCGCGCCATGAAGAGCGCGCAGCGATCTGATGCAAACTCCAACCGCGCCTGGGGGTTCGGTATGGAAAGACCGCGCACCCGCCGAACAGTCCACTCTCCTACTCCGTGGCCCTCTGTGGCCCTCCGTGGTGAATCGTCTGCCGACTGAAATACGCTCGGCGGAGCGGCTCCGGGTAGGTCACTTCACCTGGTAGATCGTCTGCGTTCGCAGGACGAGCGAGCAGTCGCTGCGCAGGTGGTAGCCCTGCACGTGGACTTCCTTGCTGTAACGCTGGGCATCGATGAGCGAAAGATTGACCCGACCGGCTTCGTCGTTCCACGTCGTTATCACGCCGTTGGCAGCGGACGCCCGACCGTGTTCGAGCATTTCCTTATAGGTGCCGAGGTACAGGTGGTCGGCGAGCGTCTCGGTCTGCATCGAGGTCATGAGAATGACCTGATTCTTGAACTCCTGCTCATGGTCACGCTCGCCGAGGCATTGCAGAGTGTTGATCAGGCCGCGCGCGGGCAGGCGCTCGAAGTTGTCGGTGACGACCTCCTGAATGCAGACATCGCGGTATTCAAAGCGGATGGCATGGCCGCCCTTGAAGACCCATGACTCGCAGTCATAGCCGTTGTGCTCGATGCGGCGTCGTCCTTCGATGGCGAAGAAGTCAGGGTGCAGCGCGTTGTCGAACAGGAGCATGTGATACGCCTGGAGACTCGTCGTCTTGGATGTCACGCTCATTGGAGTATCAATATCCTTACAAATAGCGAATAAAACGAATGAATCTCCGCTCCCTCAGTGTTGGACCATTGTTGCGATTCGGACGATGAAGGCAAGCCCCGAGCGGCAGGATTTTTCGCACAAGTGCAGCAAATCGCCCGTAAAGGCCGATGAGGCGATCGATGATCGAGTTGCGCGATCGCATCGGACTCCTCCATACCGGCCGGCGCCGCAGTGCGGCTTCCGAGGCAGCGCGCATTCTTCTGGCAGCCCTTGAACACGCTGATGACGTAGAGCGGGATGCTCTGGCGATTGCGGCGGTTGCAACAGGAAAGGTCGAGGCGGTGGCTGCGGTTGTCGCGCGGATTCACGAGATGGGCAGCGATGTGATGCGCGCCGTTGGCGACTCTCCAGCCCTGGACGATGGATTGACGGCCGCGATAAGAACAGGAAAGCGGCGGACGATATGGAACGCCATCGAAGTGATGGAGACGTGTGTTCACACGCGGCTGCTTGGGATGTTGACGTCGCTCCTGAATTCGTCGATCGAAGGGGCTGCGGATCGAGCCGGACGCGCGCTCCTGAACATCGTGACCCTACACGTGGGGGAACACGGTCGATGTCCCGTTCCAGCACAGGATGCGGCTGCCATTGATGCCGCGGTCGCGGCCGCACTTGAAGCGTTCCCGGAGCATCGCAGCCGAACCGCGCTGCTGGCAGCTGCGATTGTCAGCTCCAAGCCCGGACCGCAGTTGGCTGCGCTCCTGCAGGATTCAGCAGCGCCGCCGGCGATGGCTGTGCGGGCTGTGGTGCGCGATCTTCATGAACCGCTGGTCCTGAGAAATCTTTTCAACTGGCTGGACGGCGGTCTGCTCGGAGGCCCGGTGCAGCGGGCTTTGCATACGTTAAGCGCCCCCAAGCAGTTCGACGACCTGCTGGTGCGCGGGCACATGCTGCGCTCGCCGGCGCGGCGTCGGGCCATGCGCCGGGCAGATCGTCCCCGCCGCTGCGTCCCGACGATCGCCATTGCTGCGCAAGTGACGGGCGAGAGCCAGCGATGGCTTCCCGAATATGCTGGCGCGCTTGGGTTACCAGGTGCGGTTCGGATCGAGTTTCTTCGCGATGCGGCGCTCCTGCCGAATGCACTAGCGCGGCTGCAAGCCGTGCGGGATCTTGCGGCGCTTGCATCAACCGATGAAACGGCCGCGGAAGCCCTGGATACGTTTTGTTGCGATCGCGACCCCGGCATCGCAAGACTGGCGACACTGGAACGCCTTACGACCAACCGCGCCAGCGAGGAAGCGGCGTCCTTTAGCGATGACCTTCACGCGCGGCTGATGGCTACGGGCAGAATGGATGGTGCAGTGGCCGCGCAGCTCGCCTTCGTTCGCACAACCCTCGACGGGTATTTTCAATGCTGGCTTGATCTTGAAGAGCAGCAGCGACTGGCGCTTGCCCATCGGATGCTGGCGCGCTCATCGGAGCAGTTCACGAGACGCTTGCGAGACCGCATTGCGATTGGAGGGCGAGAGGAGCGGCTGGCTGCGATTGCCTTGTCGCGAAGACTGCGCATCGTTGATGAGGTTCTCGACGCGATCATCATCCAATCGAACAGCGCTGACCCGCGCATCGCGTCGGCTGCGGTAGCGTGCATGGGGCAGTCACGCGATCCGAAGCGTCTGGAAGCGGCGTGCAGCGCCATGCGGCATCCCAATGCCCGCGTGCGCGCCAACGCGATCGAAGTACTCGCCACTTTGAACGAGCCGACTCTGCTTGAATTGATCTCCCCCATGATGCGTGCGAGGGAAAACCGCGTCCGCGCCAATGCCATCCGCGCCGTGATCGAGCGCAAGCCGGATCGGGCGGAGCCGAATCTGCGTTCGATGCTGCGAGATGCCAATCCGCTACACCGAGTAAGCGGTCTATGGGTCGCACGGTGTAGCCGTGTCTCAAGCGTACTCGATGAACTCTCTGCCATGGCCATCACTGATCCGCTGCCTCCGTTGCGTGAGCGTGCGGCCGCCGCAAAGCGCTCGATCATGCTCGGGATTACGATTGGTGGACCTTCAACAATCGCGCGGCATAAGGAAGCCCAGGTATGCTGAACTCACTTCCGACGCTTCAACTCGACCTGATGATGTTCCGTGAAGGCGGGGCAGTCGAAGCCTCGCTGACGGGTGGCAGTGTCGAACCGCGCAGCTGGGCGCTCATGATTGCAGTGGTGGGTGTCCTGGCGATTGTCATTGCCATTGCGGATTTGCTGCGGCGCGACCGGGTCGGGGGACACCTGACCGCGCGGCTCATGGCGCAGGCGATTGGCATCGACCGTAGAGAACTGCGACTTCTTTCAACGCTGGCGCGCGGCGCGGCCTTCCCGTCGCCTTGCTGCCTGATGATCAGTCGCGGCTGCTTTGATCGAGCTGTGCAGAAAACGCGAACGCAGCTCGATCAGTCGGTCATCGCTCACCTGCGGCGACGGCTTTTCGGCGAATCAGCTGAGCCGGTACACTCTGCACATGAACCCGACTGACCACGACCGCATGGAGCGGATCGCCAGGCAGGACCTGCGAGCTCTGCAGATGCTGGGGGTCGAATTCGTTCTAAAAGAGCCGCGCAAACGCGGCCAGGGCAATGCCACACCTGCGGCGGTCGAAGGAGCGTCGGAAGTGCCGTCCGGCGGGTCAACGGGCAAAGCCCACAGCACCGACAAATCAGCCGCGCTCGATGCGCTTCGGCACCGGCACGACGAGCGCTGCCCACATTGCACTGTCGCAACCAGTCATACGCAGTGTGTCTTTGGCGAGGGGAATCCCGATGCGCGGATCATGTTCATCGGCGAGGCGCCTGGTGAAGAGGAAGATCGCACCGGCCGGCCCTTTGTAGGTCGGGCAGGTCAGCTGCTCGACAAGATCATCGATGCCATGGGATTGAGCCGGGCCGATGTGTACATCGCAAACGTCCTCAAGAGTCGTCCCCCCAACAATCGCGCACCGCTCGCGCCTGAAATCGAAGGTTGCGGCCCGTTCCTGACCGAACAGATCAGAATTATCCAGCCGGAGGCGATTGTGACGCTCGGTGGGCCCGCCACCAAGCTCGTACTCGGCACAGACATCGGTATCACCCGTTTGCGCGGCCAATGGGCTGAGTACTGCGATCCCGATGGCGCTCTGAGTGTTCCAGTCATGCCCACCTTCCACCCGGCGTATCTGCTGCGCAACTACACACCTGAAGTACGGAAGCAGGTGTGGTCCGACATGCAAGCCGTGTTGAAACGGTTGGGTCTGCCGATGCCTCAGCGAACCGGCTCGTGAGTTGATCGGGCCTAAGCAATTGGCACCACTGTCACAGATCGAATCCACAACTGACAATTTCAAAAAAAAGTGAGCCGAGACTGGAACCGTTCTGGTAAGGAGGCGAAAATAGACATGAGCAGACGAGCAAATCGTCGCTCCCAACTTAGGCCCCCCCCACAAGGAGCCGGTGTACGCTTTCAGCGAGCCGGCTCTTTTTTCTTTTTGTACCGAGTACCGAGTACCGAGTACCGAGTACCGAGTACCGAGTACCGAGTACCGAGTGCCGAGTGCCGAGTGCCGAGTGCGGCAACTTGATGCGGGGTTCTCGTTACAGTACTTGCCCAATGTCGGATTCCAATGCCTCCTCCACGACTTCGCGGCCGCGTCTGCTCACCGGCGACACACCCACCGGCCAGCTTCACCTGGGCCACTGGGTCGGCTCCGTCAAGCGGCGCGTGGAACTGCTGGACAAGTACGACTGCTACTTCATCCTCGCCAACTACCACGCCTTCACCACGAGGGCGGAGCGGCCGGGCGACATCCATCGCGATTGCCTCGAAATCGTCCGCGATTACCTGGCCATGGGCATCGACCCCCAGAACGGTGCCATCTTTCTCCAAAGCGAAGTCCCGGCCATCACGGAACTCACGTTCCTCTTTGCGATGCTCCTGCCCTTCAACCGCGTGATGCGGAACCCGACGCTCAAGGACGAGATGGAGGTGAAGGGCCTGGGCGACAAGTACTCCTTCGGCTTCCCGCTTTATGCAGTCGGCCAGACGGCTGACATCCTCGCCTTCCGCGCTCATTCAGTGCCGGTGGGCGAGGACCAGGTGCCGCATCTTGAGATGACGCGCGAGGTTGCGCGGCGGTTCAATCAGCTCTACTGCGGCGTTGATGAACATGCCGACGATGCCGACCACGAAAAACTCGGCGGCGTGTTCCCGGTGCCGGTCGCAGATGTCGGCAAGGTCGGGCGCCTGGTGGGCACGGACGGCAAGAACAAGATGTCCAAATCACTGGGCAACGCGATCTTCATCACCGACGATTTCAAGACCATCAAGAAGAAGATGGGCGCGCTGTACACGGGCAGGCAGTCGATGACCGAACCGGGCGATGTGAACAACGCGCTGTTTCAGTACGTGCGCACATTCATCGATGATGAGGGGCGCGTCGCGGAACTTGAACGCAAGTACGCTGAGGGCGACAACATCGGCGACGGGCACATCAAGCAGGAAGTTGCCGAGGCGATCGACCGCCTGCTCACGCCGATGCGCGAGCGGCGCAGGCAGTATGAGGGCGATGACGCAAAGGTGCTGGAGATTCTGCGCGACGGCTGCGCACGCGCGAACGAACAGGCGCAGCAGACGCTGGCGCTGGCGAAGGATGCGGCGAAGCTGCGGTTCTTCTAACGAAAAAGAGGCCACGGCCGAAAGGTCGGCCATGGCCTCGTTCGCTCACTTGACCCAAGCGTAGCAACTCTGCACGTGCGCTGCTTTGGCGCTCAGCGCCGTTCTTCCTCAGCTTCAACATCCGAGTCGTCATCAGCGTTGTCATCCGCTTTGGGCTTGTCTTCGCGCATTTGCAGATCAATCTCAATGCGCTGCTGCATCTCCTGTGCCTGATCGCCCATCAACATGCTCAGCTCCATCCGCGTGGTGGACTTCATCTGCATCTGCTTCGGCGCGATTCTGTTGAGGTCCATGCTCGATGTGCCCTCACCATTTCCTTCAAACTTCATCAGGCGGACCGTCGCGCCAGGTGGGAGCATGGGGTTCTCCATATCCTGCTCTTCAGCTGTTTGGGCTGTCTTCACATCGAGTTCAACCATACTGCCGGAGATCGACTTGATCGTATACAACGTCGTCTGCTGAATCGTCATGCCCTGCTGCGTCAGCGTGCTTTTCACTTCCCAACGCGCGCCCTTGCCGACCGGCTCATCCGGGAATGGTGTGGCCATCTGCTCGAACGATCCCATGAGCCCTTCCATCTGCTGCTGCGCCATCGGGTTCATCGAGTCGGGCATTTCTGTTTTGACTAATTCCGGAACGCCCTGGTTGGACATGTTGATGCGCACTTTCAGGCCTTCCATGGCGCGTAGGGCCTGCATGATCTGTTGACGGATCATCGGATTGACGCTGCGATCCTCACGGACCTCCGTCTTCGTGAGTCTTGAGGTGTACTTGATGTTGCCGTTGTCCTCAATCTCATCGACGGCGGCTTCCATGAACATGCGCATCTGCGGCATGGACATGGGCGGCATCTCCATGCCGTTCATGCCCTGCGTCATGCGCATCTGCATCCGCATCTCTGTGTTCTCCTTGGTATCCACGCTCGGGCGGTAGCGCAGCTCAACGCGCGGTTCTTCGCCCGCTTCGAGCAGTTTGATCGTCGGCTTCGCCGTCTCTGCCGCCTTCTGCTGCTGGCTCTGTTCGCCCGCATCGTCTTGCGCCGCAGCCGTCATTGAAAACAGAGCGCTGCTGAGCGAGAGGGCACATGCCATCGATAGCATTCGAGCAATCATCATCTTGTCGTCTCCTTGAAGGGTTCAAATACGTCGTCCAAAGCCGGAACAGGATACCCGCGATCGGCCCACCTCGCGACAGAATGTCCACATACCGGCGAGTCGCTTGCGCGATGCAGCAATTCGCCCTATTCTGTCTCACCATGGCTGAGAAGAAGAACAGGCACTTCGAACGTCCCGGTGGGTATGCCACGCCCAAAGGCGCGATCCATGTGCAAAGGCGAGCAGCACGCGATCTGCAAAACGCGGAGATTCAACTGTACGGCGATTCTGCACCGGCACACCAGCCGCTTGCGGCTTCGCGCCGCCTCAAGCCCGCCTTCCACGAATCCGACCCCGACACGCGGCTCTACGTCGGCGACTGCCGCGATGTCCTTGCGAATCTACCGGAGAAGGGCCAAGTGGATCTGATCTTCGCCGATCCGCCGTTCAATTGGGAAGTGCCGTATGCGGGCGATGAATGCACCGCGGAGATCGCAGAGAGCGCGGAGAAGAGCAGAAAGAAGACAGCAAAGGTCGTCTCCCCGGACTCCGCGCCCTCTGCGGTGAATGGAAGTACGGGCGGCTGGAACGACGGCATGCCGCGCGCCGAGTACGAGCGCTTCACGTTCGACTGGCTTGACGGCTGCATTGAAGCGCTCGCGCCGCATGGCTCGATCTTCGTCAACGTGCCCGATGACATCGCAGCAGAGTGCGTGATGCATCTCAAGCGCCGCGGCCTGGTGATGATCAACTGGTGCGTTTGGCACTTCCGTTTCGGCCAGTGCCGCGATTCATCGTTCATCATGAGCAAGGTGCATGTGCTGTACTTTGCGAAAATGGGCTCTCGGCTTTCGGCTCTCGGCTCTCGGCCAGAGCAGAACAGCCGACAGCCGACAGCCGATGACCGACAACCACTCGACCGCATCTGGAACCCGAACGACATCCTCGAACTCTCCGACCGCGCGAGCATCTACGCGGACCCGCGCACCATGGCGAAGGAGAACAACAAGGGCATGCGCGTGCCGATGGATGTGTGGTACGGCAAGTACTGGGGCAGAATTCAGGGCAACAACAAGGAACGCAGGCACAACCACCATAATCAGATTCCCGAGGTGTATCTCGAACGCGTCATCAAGTGCGCTTCGCGCCCCGGCGACCTCGTCCTCGACCCCTTCTGCGGCTCCGGCACAACGAGCACCGTCGCGCGGGCTCTTGGTCGGCGTTCGATCACGATCGAGTATTCGAAGGTGAACGCCAAGAGCGCGTGGGAGCGCATTACGAAGATCGGCATGGTGCAGCGCGAGGACAACGGACCGCAGTCGTCGGCGATTTTCAAGAAGCGGGGGCGCACCGCACCGCCAGAGCCGGCGACACAGGGTGCTGCCGCATCACGAAACCCTTAGCCCCCCGGCTCTGCCGGGGGGAAGGCGATCCGCACACAGTACCGCCAAAAAACACTTGACCCGCATCGAACGTGGCGTCATAATCGCGGCACCCGAATGACCGGGTGGTTCAAGGAAACCTTAGGAGAAAGAGGAGAAGAGTTTCGATGCGTTTCATATCCTTTGCAGGGGGAGCGGCGATGGCCGCTGCCGTGTGCTCGATCGCTTCGGCGTCGCTTATCGTCAACGGTAGTTTCGAGGAAAGTCCGCTCGATCCAGGCGGGTCGTTTATCGCGCTCGGCGGCGGCAATACCTCCATCACCGGCTGGACGACGCTGCTTGGCGGCGTTGATTACATCGGCGGATACTGGACCGCGGCCGAAGGGAGTCGCAGTCTCGACCTCAACAACACAAGCGCGGGCGGCATCGAGCAATCGTTTGCGACCATCATCGGAGCGTCCTACTCCGTGACCTTCGCGATGTCCGGAAACATGATCGTCGGGCCAAACGAGAAAATTCTCATGGTCAGCGCGGGTAACGACTTCGCGCTCTTCAGTTTCGATGTGGTTGCCAACGGCTCAACCCTTCAAGACCCCAACTGGGCGTACTACGAGTGGACGTTTACGGCAATCGACACCACGACCACGTTGTCGTTCGTCAGTCAGGTCGGCAGCGCAGGCGGCCCCGCGCTTGATGACGTCTCGGTTGTGCTGGTGCCTGCCCCCGGAACCTTGGCGCTGCTCGCCGCCGGACTGTTCACCGGCCGCCGGCGTCGGCGTGACGAGGGTGCATAGACAGCAGGCGAGTTTGAGGTCTTCGATTTGGCATCGCAGGTCCATTTGGATTTCACTGCGCGAACGAGGTCCCAACCGCGGGCTCCCGCCACGCGGCTATCTGCGTCGAGGAACCAATGGTGAATTGCTCCCCCCAATAGCCGCTGCCGATGCTCAATGTGACGGCTCCAGAGGTGTGGCGCTTCTTGGTCCGCCATCTCCACAGTCCAGTCATTTTGATCAAGGTTGATCTCGCAGGTCCAATCCGAGCCCACAATCAAGAACTCAAACCCGCGCGCATCCGGATCGCGCCATGCTCGGTCGAGCCAGCAGTAGTTGAGCCACGGCTCTGCCACCTCTCCTTCCTTGTACGTGATTTTCTCCGGCGGGCCGCCCAGCGTATCAAAGAAGAGCGACGTAAAGTCAGGAGGAGTCTTCATGTGTTTCATTCCCGCCAACTCGCGAAACCCCACCTTGGCCCGTTCGCCTCGGCGGGAAGCGCCCGCCGCAGAAACGCGCTCAACATACCGGTGTGGTGCATGACATGGCGCATGTTGTAGAGGTGCATCTGCGCGCGTTCTGGCGCCGGCAACTTGAGCCAGTGGAAGCCCGATTCGCCGTTCAGCGATTCTTCAGTCTCCGCTGCGATTGACTCACGCATCTTGGCGAGAACGATCATCAGGTAATCGAGCATTTCCCGCTTCGAAAACTGCCTGCTCGGGTATTCGTTCTCAATGTCGGCCTTTCCTGCAGGATGAAACTCCGGCCGGGCGTTGAACTCGTGTTCATTGCGCGAGAGGTAGCCGTCCGTGCATGAGAGCGTGTGATGCACGACATGCCAGAACTCATACTTGCCGATGATGGCTTGCGGGCCGCTCCAGTGCTGCTCCGGACATTTCTCGATGCAGTCACGCAGCATCCACAGCGCGGCTTCAAACTGCGGGAGCACGGCCTGTTTGTAGAGGTCAAGCATGGCGAGCATTATGTTCGTGGGCAATCGCGCCTGCAACTGCCTGCCGCGCTGTCTCGATTCACTCAAACAGGTACGCCGACTCTAGCGATTTCGCTTCCTTGCCGTCGTGGACGGTGAATCGGCCGCCTTTTCGCATCGACGCGCTGCCGAACGCGCCGTCCTTGCGCAGGGCGTAGAAGGTGACCTGAAAGTTCGGCTCGCCGCGCTCGTTGCGCAGGCGGTTTCGCCGCGTGTGGTCGGCGATCCACTTGAGCGTTTTCAGGCACGCTTCGGTGGGGTCGAGTCCACTTGCCATGTGGCTCACGACCTGAAACGCACCGCAGGATTTGATGACCGACTCACCTCGGCCGGTCGCCCCTGCTGCGCCGACAAGGTTATCAACGAAATTCCCCGCACCGATGATGGGCGAATCACCGACGCGTCCTGCGATCTTGTAACTCAGGCCGCTCGTCGATGTGCATGCGCCGAGGTCGCCCCTGGCATCGACGGCTGCGCAGTGGATGGTTCCGGTCGTGTGCGGTATGCCATCGAGCGGGACGATGTCCTCATCTCCGCGTTCATCTTCGCCGAGCCAATCGGTGCGACGGCCTTCGCGCGAGCACCATCGCTCCCATGCGTTCCGGGCTTGATCGGTGAGGAGGTTCTCTTCATTGAAGCCGTGCTTAAGTGCGAACTGCTTTGCGCCTTCGCCGACGAGCAGGACATGGTTGGTCCGCCTCAGCACGAGCAGCGCGACCTTGGCAGGGTTGCGGATGTTCTGAATGCTTGCGACCGCGCCGGCTTTGTGAGAAGGGCCGTGGAAGACTGAAGCATCGAGTTCGACGACGCCGTCTTCGTTAGGCAGCCCGCCGTAGCCGACGCTCATGTCCTCGGGGTCATCCTCGACGATGGTGATGCCTTCGACGACGGCATCGATGGGGTCTGCGCCGCCGCGCAGCAGTTCCATGGCCCGACTCACGGCAGGAAGGCCGTTGCCGGAACTAATGACGCAGGGGCGATGTGGCGGCTGTATCGCTCGATCGTCCGGCTGGCCCGGCTGTGGTCCTGGACGGGGCTTCGCCGATGCATGGGATGCAGAAGCGCTTCCAGTCGCAAGAGCAGAAAGGCCCGCCGCGCCGCCCAGAAGAAATGAACGTCGGTCGAGTTGGTTCATCCATACAAGCGTACCGGCATGTCAGCCGGGCGTGGCGAGGATTCCAGAGAAGGCAGTTGCGGTACACTACGCGTGCATGTGTACTTCATTGCTGGCGGAGCACGGCAGCAGGACGTTTTCGTACCTGCCGGTCATCGTCTCATCGGCGCAGAATCGGTCGTGCGGCTTCCATTTGGGATTGCCTGCAGGCCAGCTTCCGTCGCTCGGCCGCCACCTTTCCTTACGCTCGCCTGAAACCTTTCCCGTGTGATCGTCGTCCCGATCATGGACGCTCCGAAGAACCCATTCCAACCTCAGGAGCCGCTTCCGGAGAACCTTGGGAAGTACGTTGTCGAGCGCGAGCTCGGCCGCGGCGGCATGGGCGTTGTGTACCTCTGCAGAGATCCTGACCTTGATCGGTTGGTTGCGATAAAGGTCCTGCCAGAGGCAGTGCAGAGCGATCCCGAGCGGCTGCGCAGATTTCGCGAGGAAGCAAAGAACCTTGCCAAGCTGCATCATCCAAACATCGCAGCCATTTACAGCATCGAGCGAACTGACAGCGGCGCATGGCTGCTGGTGATGGAGTATGTCGAGGGCCAGAATCTTTCGAGAGCGCTCAAGAAAAAGCGAATCGACCTGCTCGAATCGCTGAAGGTGTGCGTGCAGATCGGCCGGGCCATCGCAGCAGCGCATGCCGAGGGCATCTGGCACCGCGACATCAAGCCGGGCAACATCATGCTCACACGGGAGCACAAGGTGAAAGTGCTCGACTTCGGCCTTGCCAAGCGCGATCGGGGCCTCGCGGCATCCGGGTCACCCGATGACGACGTGACCGCCACCTTCGCCACGAACCCGGGGCAGATCATCGGTACGCCAGGGTATATGAGTCCGGAGCAAATCTACGGGAAGGGTGTTGATCATCGAAGTGACATTTTTTCATTCGGCGCGGTTCTCTTCATCTGTCTCACCGGCGAGCAGGCGTTTGGCGGTGAGACGACGATGCACGTCATCACGAATACCTGTCATGTCGATCCCGACTGGGGCCGCCTGCCGTCAGATGTGCCGCAGCGATTGCACGAACTTGTGCGGCAGTGCCTGGCGAAAGACAAGGATGACCGCCTGGGCGACATCAGTATCGCAGTTGCAGAAATCGAAATGGCCATCGCCGAGTTTGCGGCGACAGGTGGGGGCTCATTTGCTGGTGGGGGGCAGGTCAGCTTCGGTGGAGACGAGTTACCTTCGGGAGGCAGGCCGAGTGGAGCGGGATATGAAGTGCTCGGCGAGATCGCGGTTGGCGCAAGCAGAGTGCAGCGCGTTCGGCTGGCACCGGGGCATCATCTGCCTGGCGCTGAGGGTGTACCGCTGTGCCGCAAGATCATCCAACCTGATCCAGAACTCTTTGGTCATGAACACGCCTCCAGGATGTGCCGCGAGTTTGTTGAGCGAGCGCGGATTCAGCAATACGCCGCCAAGCACGATCCGGAGTCATGGGCGCCGATTTTTGATTATGCCGGCCCCGGACTTTCGGGGGAGCCGGGTTCAAGGCCAAGTATCACCTCCGTTGCAGGCCCCGTAGCGTTCTATGTCACGAAGGAGTATCCGGCGTCACTCGCGCAGGTGATCGATCATGCTGAGCCGGATCACAAGCAGTTGCTTCGCTTTACTCGCCAGGTGGTCGGGGCGCTGCTGGCGCTCAAGCATTCGCTCAAGCGATCGCACGGTCGCCTCAAGCCGTCGAACATTCTGCTCAGTGATGTGAATCTTAGAGCCGCGCGCATCGCGCTCACTGATCCATCAGCAGGTCCAGCCGAGAGCGGCAGTGCATTGCACCATTCCGGCACTGCTGCAGAAGGCGCGCTGGCAGCGCAGCGAGCCGACTTCGTCGATTTAGGACGGATCATCTATCAGCTGGTGACGCAGCAGAAGCCGCCCGATGGAAAGGTAGTGCATATCGACGACTCGCAGGCATGGCGACGCTTGGGTACGCATGGCGACCGATGGCGAAGTTTGTGCGAGAACTTACTCAACCACCGAGGAGCGTGGCAGGAGGTGCAGTCGCGGCTGGACGAAATGGGTGGGAGCACGACTGCGCGCTTTCCGAAAGTCGGGCGCGGCGCTTTGGCTGTGGCGGCTGTGAGTGTTCTGGCGCTTCTCACGATTGGTGCGGCTGCGTGGTACTGGACTCGGCCGGTGGATGCCGGCGATCTTGTCGACCAGTACCAACCGTTCTATGCAGTCTGGGCGCCAACGCTCGCGTTCTATGACGGAAAGCCGATAGACGGCGGCCCTTGCATGATCGAGGCGGAGCAGCTTGCGGCGATCATGACCTATGGGACTTTGCCACGGCCGGATTCCATTGCGACGGGCAACACAGTAGGTTCGACTGAGCTGGAGATGCTTGTGCACCATCTCGGCGAGGTGACCGACCAGCTTCGTTCGTGCATGCGCGATGCAGAAGACCTGGTTGAGCGGCTTGAATCGCGCGGATGGCGGCGTCCTGCTGCTGGATTACAAGACAGCGCATCCCGCTTGCTTTTTCTGATCGATCCCACCAACGATCTGACGCCGCAGGATCGGATCGCATTGCTTGATGCAGTCCGCGTGGCTGCCAATCAGTATCAACGCGCGCTGGAGGTTGAGAAGGAATGGATGCAATTGACAGGGGCCGCGGGAACGCTGGCGAGAATTGGCGCGGTTGCGTCGGGCACGCCCCTGGGCGATGGCCCTGATCCGCTGTTAATCTCCCTGCGCGATCACGGCGTTGCAATGATTGCATCAGCCCTTTCCAAGCAGGAGACATTCAGCGATCTTCAAGATTCCATCGAATCCTGGCAACGTGAGCTTGAGACGGTCCATGATGCTGCAACGCAGAACTGGGCCACCTTGGATCACCTTGAGCTTAGGGAGAATGCGCAGCTGTACACGAGTGGTAACCCGATTACATCGGTGGACATGCTCAAGAGCTGGAGGGCGGAGATTGCGCGCGATCAGTATCGACTTCTCTCGGCCGAAGCAGACCCCCGTGGAGCGTTGGACGACCTCCAAAGCCGAGTGAAGATTGAGCAGCATCGTATTGCGGAAGGATGTCCAGAGGAGTTCGCAGGAACTGCCGGCAACGCGGCTGAGACGTTGCTCATAGATTTGCAAGAACTCGGGAGCCAGGAGTGGGATCGTCGCAGGTCAACGGAGCGGGCGTGGAAAGCTGAGATCGACAAGCTCACGACACGTGCGCATGACCTCGTGACCTTGGTGGATGCAGAAATCAGCGAATGCATCGGGAACTGTGCCGATCGTGTTGTCCAGTTGAGCGCCTGCAATTGGCCGCTCCCACAGGTGTGCGAGCGATGGCAAGATGTCGTGCAGCGTCTGGGCGAACTCGATGAGTGCAGTCAGGCAAATGCACTCTTTGCAGCAAAAGCTGCCATCAACGCCGCTGACAACGCTCTTCGCATTCAAGTAAGTGAGCCGCTGCGCGAAGCCGCCAAGGCAAAGCGCGAGGACATGATCGTATCGAGCATGGATTGGCAGCGCCTGGCAACGCGAACGTGGGAGGAAGAAGCACAAGCGTTCAACGAGTGGCAGCTCGCCCTTTCTACCGCTTGGCAGACGTGCTTGAACATTCAAGCCATGCTGGATGAGGGTTACACCCCCAGCGACCCCTACTCGGACGCAAGCGCAGAGATCTCAATCCAAGATGAGTTCGATAGCATTGATGCTGAACTGCTCGCAGCATTGGCGGAACAAGGGTCTGTCGAAGATGTAAGAGAGCGGCTGGTGTGGTTCGAAGATCAATTTCCCCCAATGGATCGGCACGCCGAATTGACTCGATTCATTGCTGAAAACAACACCGCTAGATACCCGGAGCGCATCATCGCAGCATGGCGGCGCATGGGAGCAGCGGAGGTGATGCAGCCGCCACTTACGTTGCAAGCCGAGATCGAAGCGGCAACTGCTTACCGCAGCGTGGTCGAGCGCCTCGAAGATCCGGCGAGACGAGAAGAACTTGAGCGGGAGATGAAGGAATCCCAGCCACGCAGATGGCTTGTGCATCTGGTTCACCAGAGCGATGAATCACAGGCGGTCATTGATCAGATGGAAGAGTTTGGTGTCGATTGGTCGCACTTCGAGCAGATCGACGGGATCGACTGGCTGGCGGACTACGGCTTCAATCCAGAAGACTGGAAACGCCGCCTCCACTTCGCGTTTCTGCTCAACGAGTTGAAGGCGCTAGCGAGGACAGGAGGACGTGCTGACGATGCATTGGTCCACGCGGCAGCACAACTCAATACCTGGCTACGCGAGAATCAGTTTGATGTCCAGGCGCCTGATGAAGATGGCGGAACGTTTGGCCGTCATCTGAGGGAATTGCTTGACGTGCTTGACCAACCGGCCGCTCAGCGCGGTGCGGATGCCAGCGACTGGAGCGATGTCGGGCCGGGTAGACTTGGCTGGTCCGCCATCCCCGGCACCGATGTCGATGGTGAGTATGTCGTCTTCTGTCCACCCGGGTGGGAATGCGAACGGCAATCGGATGAGGGTTGGCGCGTCAAGAAATCAGAAACTTCCTGGCCGAACTCGCATCCACTGGTCTTCCGCCGAGTGACAGAGGGTTCAGCAGATGCTTCGCCGACTTGGCTCTGCACGACAGAGGTGTCCCTCGGCCACTTGATTGACATCATGGAGAATGTACCTGGCCAGCAGAACGTGCTGAACATGATGGAATGGGTGACGGACAGATCGTCGCAGTTTCCGCCCCGGCCTCCCCTGGATGAGCGCACAGGAGCGCGCGTGTGGATTTGGTCGGGGAGCGCGTTGACAGTCGGCGACCGTTGGCTTGCGAATGAAGTGGGACCGGGTGGTGGAGGAACTCGAGCGTCGGATGGCAGCGAGATTCAGTTTTACTTGCGGGAAGGCGGCAGCCCCCAGAATGACGCCGATTGGATTCTTGCGCACGATCGCATGCCCGCCTCGCCCACTTATTCTGACGATCAGGAAGCGAACCTGCCAAGCGCCGGTCATCCGATGCAGCAGGTTTCCGTTGAGATGGCTGTTCGTTCCGCGGCAAAGTTGGGATGCCGCCTGCCGACCGTAGCTGAATGGCTGGCGGCCGCGCCCCAGGAACCTTCGACGGGCGATAACATGCGGGACGAGACGTGGAAACGGTACGCCGAGCGCTGGCGAAACATTCGCAGTACATTGGTTCGAGGCACTGATAGCAACGGTCCATACGAAGGGCCATTAGATGGCCTTGGCCGGGCAAGGCGGTCCTTTGTACACGGCTACCCGGAGTTCGGGCCGAGCCACGGCGCGTTTGGAGAGCCAAAGGATGGTCGGCCTCGGAGCGGGGACTCGTTTCTCAGCATCGATGATGGATACCTTTGGTTTCGTCCGATCTCCTCGTCAATCGATCAGCCCCGGCCGGAGCATCAGTTTCGCGACCTCTTCGGCAACGTATGGGAGTTCGTTCTCCCTGACGAGGACATACAAGATCGATCGCTCTTGACGACACCTGAAGCGCTTGCCCAATGGCTCCTCGCGGGCAAACTGAGCTCGGTACGTGTAATTGGCGGTTCAGCGTTGTCGCGACCTGAACTGGCGCCGCGGGAAGCGCATGTCCTTCGCCCTCGTGGCGCAAACGCAAGGCCCGAACATGACCTGTTCCCGGATGTCGGATTTCGGCTCGCGTTTTCGGCTGACGTTGGCCCCAATTATCACGCACAACTGCGCCAACTCATTGAAAGCCAACCTCACTTCTCGCCGACGAGCGAGTTGTGATCGGCTCCGTGATGAGCTTCTGCGGATCAGGTTCTCGCTCGATAGCCACGAGCAGGCCGATGCAGAAGGCGGTGAGGATCCAGCCGGTGCCGCCCGCGCTGAGCAGGGGCAGGGCGATGCCTTTCGTTGGAGCGGTGCCTGTGACCACTGCGAGGTTGATGAGCGCCTGTAGGCCGACCGTGAGCAGAATGCCGAGGCCGAGCAGGCGGGCGAAGGGGTGCATTGCTGAACGAATGATCGAGATGCCGCAGAGAAGCAGACCTGCGTAAAGAGAGATGACAACCAATGCGCCGACAGCGCCCATCTCCTCGCAGATGATGGCGAAGATGAAATCGGTCGTGGCCTCAGGGAGGTAGCCGAACTTCTGGATGCTGTTGCCAAGCCCGCGGCCCGCCAGCCCGCCGCCGCTTACCGCAGCCATCGATTGAAGAACGTGGTAGCCGATGCCCTGTGGATCCTGATATGCGTCAATGAATGCGTGGAGCCTGTTGATGCGATAAGGGCTCGTGAGGACTGCCAGGACGAATGCACACGATCCAACGGGCACGAGCAGACCGACCTGCCATAGTTTGACGCCGCCTGCCAGCAGAACGCATACAGCCACAGCGCCGATGAGGGCGGCGGTGCCAAGGTCTTCGCTGACGATCAGGCCGCACATGAGGGCAGTGAGCGCCATGGGCGGCCCGAATCCCGTCGACATTCGATGCATCGACCCGGCTCTCCGGGCGCAGTGCCATGCAAGCACAACGAGCAGTCCCCACTTCGCGATCTCGCTGGGTTGAAAGCCGATCGGTCCGACTGCAAGCCAGCGCCTTGCGCCATTCACCTCGCGCCCGATCCCCGGAAGGTGAACAGCGACAAGAAGCAGAACCGACACAAGCACGATCCATGGAACCGGCGAGGCAAGGCCCCTCGCGCGGTATATGTGGTGAATCGGAACACGGGTTCCAATGAACATTGCGACGACAGCGAGCGCTGCGAGAAAGGTCGGCTTGCCGAGAAGAATCTCCTGAAGCGTCACCGAATCACCGGTTCTGACGGAGAGACCGGCCGACGACACCATAACCACGCCGAACATCAGCAGCGTGATGACAATGAGCAGTAGACCCTGACCGGCGCGCATGTGACCACGTTATCGGCGCAGCCGCGCTATTCGATTGAAACGTGACCGGAACATGCATCCGACTCTCAGGCGGATCGCCCCCGTCAGGAGCGCCCTACTGAACTTCCTCACCATCATCGGGCGTCATCGCGCTGAAGACCGAAAGTGCTGCTGGTCGATCGGCGGGTTGAATGATGGCGGATTTCTGCGCCCATTTCGTGGTCGCAGATTGTGCGCAGCCGGCCAGGAGCGGTAGTGCAATCAGAGAGGCAAGCGGCAGGGTGGCAATGAGTCGCGACGGCGACATGGGGCTGGGCGTGCACCCTTCCCAATTGCGATGATGTTTGGTCGTCTCCATGGGGACTGCTCCATTGCCGAGCGTGAAGCGGGGATGATACTTCAGCAGGGCGAGAAGGGTGGTTGGACGCTTTCGACGCTTGCGGAAGCGGGGTGGCAGTTTCTTTCGGCCGTCCGTGGGCGGCGGGTTCAGAAATCCGGCCGTCCGGGGCCGGTCATGCCACAGCAGAGCGGCAAGGCAGTGGGGGGCGTGGGGGTAGATAAACTGGGAAGACGCTTCTGACAATCCGAATCCTGCCGGAATTGACAAAAATTTGTTCAGTTCGTTTGACCCCGCCTTGTTTGAGCGTACCGTTTGCTTCAGATTCGCCTGTACGCCATAACACTGGGAACAAGATTCGGCACACAAGATGATGGGTCAATTGCCATCAGAATCGCCGGAGAACCCAAAACCTGCTTCGCGTACCACGAGTCGGCACCCAGGGTTGGTCGGTCATGGCTCGATCAGATTCGATGGGTGCTTCCAACTGGGCCTGTAACGAAATAGGGTGATCAGGCCTCCGACCGCCTCAAGTGCGGTGGGAGGCGGCAGAGGCAGGTATGCTCGTGAAGCTCATGTGGAAGGAGCCGAGGAAAGCAAACGCTCGGTATGCAGTACTCGGCACTCGGTACTCGGTGCTCGCTCCTCGGTGCTTTCCGGATGCTGCTCCTCCATTGCCGGAGTTGATAGATCAGACGTGACGATGCCAGCGGGTTATTCCGATGTTGATCGAGTCCGTGACGCAACGGATCTTGTGTCGCTTATCGGCGAGCACGTCGCGCTGCGTCCCAAAGGGCGTGAGCATGTCGGCCTGTGCCCGTTCCACGATGACCACAAGCCCTCGTTCGCGGTCGTCACTCACAAGGATCATGCCTTCTATAAGTGTCATGCCTGCGGCGCTGGTGGTGATGCGTTCGACTTCGTCAAGCACTATCACCGGTTGGACTTTGTCGAAGCGCTGCGTTTCCTGGCGGACCGAGCAGGAATTGCGCTGAGGCCGCCCGAGCGGGCCAGCCGAAACGCTGCCTATGGCGATCATGGTGGTCATGGCGATCATGGTGATCATGGCGACGAAGGAGGGGCAAGGCGAAGCGATCTGAGGGCAGCGAATGACCTTGCAGCGCAGTTCTTCCAGCGGGTTCTACATTCTGAATCCGTCGGGAAGGTCGGTCGTGACATCGTTGAATCGCGCGGCATGAGTTCTGACATGGCTCGAGAGTTCATGATCGGCTTGGCGCCGGACCGCTGGGATGGGCTGCTGAGCGTGATTCGCAAACGCAACCTTCCTGAGGGGCATTTCATCGCGGCGGGCCTGCTCAAGCGGCGGGAGGGCATGAACGGCGAAAATCGAACTTACGACGCCTTCCGCAATCGCCTTATCTTTCCGATCTGTAACGAGGTCGGCCAACCGATTGCATTCGGCGGGCGGAAGATCAATCCCGAAGACGAGCCGAAGTACCTCAACAGTGCCGAGAGTGCAATCTTTCAGAAGTCGCGCACGCTTTATGGCCTGCACCTGGCGAAGCGCGCCATTATCGAGTCGAAGGTGGCGGTAGTCACCGAAGGGTATACGGATGTCATAGCCGCGCATCAGCATGGCCTTCGCAACGTCGTCGGGACACTTGGCACTGCGTTAACAACAGAGCACGCCGGAATGCTCGCGCGGCTGTGTGACACCGTTGTTCTGCTTTTCGATGGCGATGAAGCGGGATTGCGAGCAGCCGATCGCGGCGTTGAGGTGTTCTTCGCCCAGCCGGTGGATGTGCGTATCTGCGCGATTCCCGGCGGGCTCGACCCTGATGATGTACTGCGGCAGGAAGGCGGCGCGGAACGCCTTCGCGAATTGATCGCATCTGCCGAGGACGCGTTGGCGTATAAGGTCCGCCGCTTCCGCCAGACGCTCCAAGATGCGGCTGGCCTCTCTTCACGTCAGAAGCGGCTTGAGGAATTTCTGGGAGACCTGTCGCGACTCGGCTTTACAGCGATGCAGGGCGTGCGCAAAAGATTCGTTCTCTCGCAACTCTCTGATTTGCTTGCTGTGCCGATGCATGAGATCGAGCGCCTCATGCCTCGTCCTCGGCAGCGGCCGCTTCTACAGCAGGACGATCACAATAAAGTGGCGGAACCCGCAATCGCTTTCCTACAGGATCAACCTCGTTCGGCGCTTCTGTCACCGGCCCGGCGCCGCGCTGAGCATGAACTGCTTGCCGTCCTCATCTATGATCCATCACTTGGGCAATGCACAATTGAAGCGGACAGCCGAACTGGCCGAGTTTGGGAACTCGTTGAGTGCAGCAACATTCTCGAACCGTCTGCTCGTTCAATTGCCGAGCTCATCCTGAAGTGGATGCAGATCGGCGAACCGTTCACAATGCAGCGCCTGCTCGGTGAGTTGCGGAGTCCTGAGGCCAAGTCGCTTGCCTCAGCGCTTTACTTCGAGGGCGAGCGTATCTGTCATGCAGCCGCCCCCGTGACGGAGGCGATCGCTCATGCCGTTACTGCGCTGCTCTCGCACGTCGAGCTTGCCGAGCACAACCAGCTCATTGCGGAGTTTCAGCAGCGCTGCAGAACCCAGCAGCCGGATCCTACAGGGGCTGATCATCTGCGCGACTTGATCGAGCGTCGTCGCAAGCTCAGTCAAAACGGCACGATCGCCACAGCTCTTGCCAAAGGTGTGCGCACCTGATTGTTACAGAGTTCATTCTTCCCATTGACACCAACATCCTTGCACCTTCTCCTCCATGCCGACGCAACTCCTATCCCGGTCCACCACTCCATCCACGAAGCAGAATCTGGAGCAATCCCCCGTGAGCGTAGTCCCATTCGACATGCACCCCACTCTTCGCGAACTCGTTGAACTCAGCACGCAGCGGCGTTGGATGAGTTATGAAGAACTCAACACGACCCTTCCTGATGAAATGGTCGATCCTGAAAAGCTCGATGAGCTTCTCGTGCTGCTGGACCAGCTTGCGGTTGAGATGATCGACGAGGAAACCGTCAGGCGTCGGGGTCTGGAACCGTTTCAGGCGCCGCTTCAAACGAACCTGAAGTTCAAGCGGGACGACCCGAAGCGCAACGGCAAGATGCCGCATGTGAACTTCGAGGACGAGGAGCCGCAACATCAGGATGATGATCCGGATTCGGTCGGGGAATCCGCATCGGATGCGGTGAAGCGGGCGATGGATGCTTCGGATGAGTTGCTGGATGATGCTGAAACCCAGGCGGTGATTCAGGAGGCGCTCGCGGAGGCGGGGGCAAAGCGTGTCGATGATCCGATCCGCATGTACCTGACTCAGATGGGCACCATTCCGCTGCTGACGCGCGAGGAGGAGATTCGCCTCGCGAAGAAGATCGAAACCACACGAATGATCTTCCGCAGGCGCACGCTGGAATCCGATTATGCCGCGAGGGCTGCAGTCGACATTCTGCAACAGGTGCATGAGGGCTCATTGCCCTTTGACCGCACCATGAGGATTTCCACAGCCGAGGAGAATGCGAAGGAGAAGGTGGCCCAGCGCATTCCGATCAATCTGCGCACCGTGCGCCGTTTGCTTGAACTCAATCGCGAGGCATGGGAGACGCTTGACACCGAAGTCAACTCGCCGAAGAAGATCAAGCAGCTGCTCGAAGATATTGCACGCCGCCGCCGTAAGATGGCGACGCTGCTTGAGGAATGCTGCCTCCGTACCAGCCGCATCCAGCCGCTCTTCCGCAAACTTCAGGCAATCAACCGCAAGATCAAAGGGCTTCAGCGCGATCTCGATCGGGCAGAGAAGAGCCCGCAGAAGTACGATCCGGAAGATATCTACGTCATGCGGGAGGAGCTCGACGGTCTGCGCCGGCTTGTCCTTGAGAACCCGGACGATCTCTGTGAACGCGTCCGCCGCATTGAAGTCGTCTTCGGCGAGTACGAACAGGCGAAGCGCGATTTGTCGGGCGGCAACCTTCGGCTTGTTGTCTCGATTGCAAAGAAGTATCGCAATCGCGGCCTGCCGTTTCTCGATGTGATTCAGGAAGGCAACACCGGCCTGATGCGTGCTGTGGATAAATACGAATACAAGCGCGGCTATAAGTTCTCCACCTATGCCACATGGTGGATCCGCCAGGCGATTACTCGCGCCATTGCCGATCATGCCCGGACGATTCGTGTACCCGTTCACATGATCGAAACTATGAGCAAACTTCGCACGATTCAGAAGCATCTGCTGCAGGAGATCGGCCGTGAGCCGACGATCGAAGAAATCGCTGAGCGTGCGAGCATGAGCATTGACGAGACGCGCCGCGTCATGAAGATCAGCCGGCATCCGGTTTCCCTCGATCGTCCTGTGGGCGAGTCCGAGGATTCGCAGTTCGGCGACTTTATCGAGGACGAGCGCCAACACTCGCCTTATGAATCCGCCACCACTGAAATGCTGCGGCAGCGCATCAACGATGTGCTCAAGACGCTCACCTACCGCGAGCGGGAGATCTTGAAACTGCGCTACGGCATCGGAGATGGTTACACCTACACGCTCGAAGAAGTCGGCCGCATCTTCAAGGTCACCCGGGAGCGCGTGCGCCAGGTGGAATCGAAAGCCATCCGCAAGTTGCAGCATCCCGTGCGCCAGCGCCGGTTGGCGAACTTCATTTCGACCACGGACAGCGAAGTGTGACCGGGCAATTCTGCTGGACGGTCAATTGTCACGGAGCCGCGGTGGACGCCGAACGACGTTCAGGGAGTTCGCTGCGCCCGCTGTCTATGCTGGGGTGCGATCGCGCCGGTTATCATGGAGCGATGACTTCTCCAACAATCGACTTTCCATCGTTGATCAGCCGCCGGGCTGGCGCGATTGATGTCTCGGGCATCCGGCGCGTCTTCGAGCTTGGCGCAAAGCTGCGCGATCCGATCAACCTCTCGATCGGACAGCCGGACTTTACGGTGCCGCAAGAGATCAAGCAGGCGACCATTCGCGCTATTGAGAGCGACCGCAACGGCTACACGCTCACCCAGGGGGCGCCAGAACTGCTGCGAGCAGTTGCGGCGCACCTGAAGGACGACATCGGGTGGGAAGTTCCGCCAGGTCTTGGTAACGAAGGCGATGACCTCGCGCTGATGAGCACGGCAGGGACAAGCGGCGCGCTCTTGCTTGCGTTCATGGCGATGCTCGACCCTGGTGATGAGGTCGTTATTGGTGATCCTTACTTTGTCATCTACCCTGCCCTTGCGCAAATGGTGGGGGCGAAAGCTGTGTATTGTGATACCTATCCCGACTTTCGAATGACGGCTGAGCGCGTGGAGCCGCTCCTGAGCGAGCGGACCAAGATCGTGCTCGTGAACTCGCCGGGCAATCCTTCCGGCGTGGTGCTGAGCAACCAGGAGATGCGAGATCTGGCTCAATTGTGTGAGAGCCGCGGCGTGCTCCTCGTGTCTGATGAGATTTATGATGCGTTCACGTTTGAAGATGCGCTTGAAGTGGCCGATGCCACTTCGATGACCGCTTCAGTCGTGAGCCCTCGTTGCCCGTCTCCGTCGCGATTCAGCCGGCACGTCCTGCTTGTTCGCGGCTTTGGCAAGAGTTACGGTTGCACCGGATGGCGCATGGGTTACGTTGCAGGGCCGCGACCCATCATCGCGCAGATGGCGAAACTGCAGCAGTACACGTTCGTCTGCGCACCGTCAATGGCTCAGTTCGGACTTGCAGCTGCATTCAGTGTCGATCTGTCAGCGCATGTGGCGGCCTATCAGAAACGGCGCGACATGGTGATGCAGACGTTCGATTCGGTAGCGCACGTGGTCAAGCCCGGCGGTGCGTTTTACGCATTCGTTGAGGTGCCGCCACAACTCAAGATGAGCGCGACCACCTTCGTTGAGCGAGCAGTTGAGCGCCGCGTGCTGGTCATTCCAGGAAGTGTCTTCAGTCGGCGCGACACTCACTTTCGTATCAGTTATGCGGCGCCAGATGCGAAATTGCAAGAAGGCCTTTCGATCCTGCGCGAGATGATGGCGCAGCCATAACGACGGCCGACTGGCGCACCGTGAAGTACTCTGGACCCTTTGGGCGCTTGCGCAGCGTTCCGATTACTCGCCGGACGGCGTCGTGAGCACCGGAGCGTCACCGGATGGCGCATCTGTAGTAGATGGCGCCGGCGGCGTCTCATTCTTACCGCAGCCGATCACAGCGAGGCACATCAGGGAAGCGACACACACGACGATCAGGTTCTTGAGCATGATTGGCTCGTCCTCATACAAATCGTTGATCAGGCGGAAACTGCAACGGCGCAGCACCATCTCATATCCCCGCAGAATACTTCGTCCATTCTGTCATGCCAACCCTGACTGTGGCCGGCAAAAAACCCCGCTGACGTACTCGCGCCAGCGGGGCGGAGGGGAGAAAGATGCCCGTGGAGATCAATGGGCGTTCCTGACGTACTTCGACCAAGGCCTATACTTGGCACCAGAAAATCGGGTCCGATTCGGATGGTCCCGGCTGGCGGCCAGGGTCAGAGCCAAGGCGATCAAGCCCGCAGAATCTGAAGATTCCTCTTGCAGGCCGATAATGTGGTGTTAGACTTCAGTTCGAAGAGGGTTTCGGGGACAGGAGCCAAAGAGAGGAGACCTCCATGAGCGCAATCAACCGCACCGTCGCCGCGACCGCAGTCGTGCTTGGCATCGCCGTCTCGCTGCCGGCCTACGGCCAGATCGCGCCGCCGCCCCAGCGCAAGGTTCAGTCCATCAAGAACACGACCGGCATTCGGGTCAATGACCTGCACCTCGAATGGGACGGTGCGGCCAGCGAGATTCGCTATCGCCGAACCGATGTCAATGAGAAAGGTGAAACGGTGGAAGTTGACGTCGAGCCGGACTCCACGGCCCACGCTGAAGGCATCACGCAGGCCGACTGGTCCACCGAACAGCTCGGCGACAATGTCCCGGCAGGCGAAAGCCGCACCATTCGCTGGCGCTCCACCGGCAACGATGCCGGGGGCCGCATCAACAAAGATGCTTCCTACTGGACACTCGATGGGAAACAAGTCGTCGCAGAAGCACAACTCAGCGTCGGTCAGCCGCCGAACATCCTCCACGATGGAGCCACTGTCACCGTGGAACTCGTGAATCCTGAACCGTTTCCGATCACCTACACTGACATCGCAATCTATAGCGGCAATGCGATCGATCTGTTCGAGGGTGACGCCTTTCTCACGCCGACCGGAGAACCGGTTGCCGCTCCTCCGGGTATCGACCTCGCACCGGGCGAGATCTTAAGCATCTCATTCGAAGCCGAGCCCGGCACCTATCAACTCGCCTTCGCAACCGCCGTTCATCCTGGCGATCCCGCCCTGGTCTTCCCACATGCAACAGCAGCAACCGTCGATGAACCCCGCGCCTGCTGCTTTGACGAGGATTGCCTGATGCTTTCATTTGACGAATGCGTTGCCGCCGGCGGTTGGCCGCAACCAACCGGCTCAACCTGCGAGCCGAATCCCTGCACCGCGCCCGGCGGTTCATGCGCCGATAGTTGCGGCGGCTCGTCGCCGGGCGGCTGCTGGTGTGATGAACACTGCGCAGTCTTCGGCGATTGCTGTGATGACGTTTGCGACGCCTGCGGCTCTCTTTGCGCTTGCGATCCAACCTGCAACCTCTTCACCTGCGAAGGCCATTGCGGCGGCCCGTCGCCAGCGGCCTGCTGGTGCGATGAATCGTGCTGCGACTTCGGCGATTGCTGCGCCGATCAAGCCGAGGTCTGCAACCTGTGCGACCCCGGCAGTGAGCCGTTCTTCCCGCCATGGGATCTCGATCAAAGCGGCAGCGTCGGGGTGCCAGATTTGCTACTTCTTCTGGGGCAGTGGGGGCCCTGCGACCGCAGCCCCGGCGACTGCGCTGCCGACTTCGATGGAACTGGCGCCGTTGGCGTACCCGATCTTCTGGTTCTCCTCGGTTCATGGGGCCCCGTCGCCGTGGCGACCGGCGCGTGCTGTCTGCCCGATGGCTCATGCACCGACGGCCCGATCTCCGATTGCCTCATCTTGGATCCGTTTGTGCGTTTCTTTATCGATCAGACGTGCGAAGAAGTCACCTGCCCGGAGTACTTCAGAATTCCCTATGACGGGGGCGAGCATATTCTGCTCCAGCCCGTCTCGACCGCGCCCTATGACACGCTTGTGGTGACCAGCGCCGCCACCAACGCAGGGCCGGTGCATCTGCACCTGCTGCTCACCGATGGCACGAGCAGCCATCCGCTGGAAGTCAATCCCGGCGCGACGGCAGCGTTCACGCTTGGTGCCGACGGCGCACTGGCGCTGATCGCCAATGTTGATGAGATTCGCGGCGGGTCTGCCGACCTTGAAGTGCAAAAGGCCGAGAAGGTCAAGCCCGCCAAGGAGAAGCGCAGCGATTGCGGCAGAACGGTTTGGGATATCGACGGCTACGCAGCGGGCAAATACACCGTTTGCGTTGAGAACACCGGTCAGCCGGAAGGCGGCTTCGATGATGAAGGCGCCATCATTGAGGACTGTAAGGTCCGCATCAGTTTCGCTGCGCCGGGCAACAATCCGGCAGGCGATCATAAGACCATCCGTCCCGGCCAGTCCGGCGCCATCACCGTTGAACTCGAAGATGGTGTTCCCAAAATCACGTTGACCGTCGAATGCGAGAAATCGCACACCTCATCCAACGATTGCAAATACAAGGTGACCTACATCCCGCCCGGAAGCACCGACTCCTGCGGCGATGGTGAGGACGATGACGATGATGACAATGGCGGCGATGACGGTGATGGCGATTGACGCCGAGGCGCGCTGATTCTCACTCCGCAGAATCCGAGATCGATCGGGTCCGCCATGCGCAAGTTCATCTCTGAGTGTTCGGACTTCAACGTTGAGGGCGCGAAGAGTGATGTTCGGCCTGTGATGTTCGATGCTCAGTAGGCGAATAGTGAAAATCAACCGTTCATTTTCGATGTTCAGCGGAAAAGGGGCGCAAACCGGCCGTTCATTTTCGATGTTCGGGTGGAGAATATGCAAAGAATCGCCGCATGCGCGAACACGGATCGTGCATGATGGTGCATGAACGGGGGTATTTGGGCACATTTCAACCCAAATGCTTTGCAATGGCGTGGAGTGGCGTTATGTTATTGGCGGCGGGCTCCCCTTCCGGCCCTCCGGCAAAGGCGCTGTCCAAGTGAGCATGACCGGGACCATCCTGATGCGAATCACCAATCGACGCCGATCCTGCGCGCTGGGCCTGTTGCGGCGAATCTCCGTTATCGGGCCTGTCCTCGCGATCATCCTGCTGCCGCTGCTGATCGAGCAGACAGCGAACGCCCAGTGCCAGTACGAGGTGACGGGCATCATTCAAGCCCCGCCTTGCGGGATTGTCGGCCCGCCGAACACGTTTCCCGCCGGGATGTCCGAAGACGGCAAGGTCGTCGGCCGGTACGAAATCTGCGGCACGCCGTGGAATGAAGCATTTCTCTGGACGCCGAATCCAGATGGCCAAGGCGGGACTTTTACAACCCTGCCCCGGCCGGCCGGCGTCATCTCCGCCACGGCCAGCGATGTGAACTCCGCCGGCTTCGTGATCGGCGGCCACTTGATTTCAGGCGAGGGATGGACGGGCTTCATCTTCGATCCGAACACCGAGGAGTTCACCTATCTGAAGCCGCTGCACGAGGTGAGCCCGCAGACGGCATCAACGGTCAACGCCATCAATGAAAGCAACGTCGTGGTCGGTTCGCGCGTCATCAACGCACCGGGTGACCCGGCAGTAACCAACGCCGTGATCTGGCACCCCTACGGCGAGAACGGCAACGGCCGCGAGGTGGTGATTGATCTGGGCGATTTTGGGGTGGGGCCGAATAGCACTGCAAACAACTTGAACGAAGATGGCACCATCATTGGTTGGACGGGCGAGGGTACACCGGGTGCAACAGCATATATTCTCGCATCGGATAGCGTGACGCTGATTGCGAACGACTTCGGTGCCACAAGTAGCAATCTCTTCGGGTTGAACTCAGCGGGTGTTGTCGGTGGCGCAGGAAAATTCTTTGGCGATCCGCTCACCATAGCGTTTCTTTTAGATGGCATAGCAACAACATTTATCGATCCGCTACCCGGCTATACGCAATCGGGCGTGAATTCGTTGAACGACTTAGGACAGGCCGTCATTCGTTCTACTCCAGGCGACGCGGGAGGACTATACCAGCACGGCAAGCAAGTGGCTCTGAACCCTTTGATGGTCCGAGACGAGAGTCTGACGATCTTTGCTCCGCGATCAATCAACAACGACGGTCAAATGCTTGCTCGCGCCCTCTTGATTTCAAGGACGGTAGGTGTCGTGATTGCTCCGATTGACCGTTCTGCCACTGATATGAATGCAGACTGCGTAACGGACTTCTATGACCTTTTGATGCTGCTGGACGCTTGGGGTCCGTGTGGAGAACAAGTCTGCCCCGCCGACTTCACACAGAGCGGTAGTGTAGGCGTTCCAGACCTTCTCGTTCTTCTTTCAAATTGGGGCTGAGATAGGAGGTGCAATATGGCAAATTGAGTTTCTGATTGGGAGACGCTTCCAAGGGAGCGCCGCCCGGGACGGGAGAAAGAGAGTCAGGGGACGCTTCAAAGGGGAGCGCCCAACCCATCAGAACTTCTACAAAGGAGAAGCAAATGCAACGCTTCGTTCAATCTATTTTGGCTGCTTTGAGTGCAGTCCTTGTACTCGGAGCGACACCGGCTCCGACCCATGCCCAGACTATCAATGTCATTCATGTTGACATTGAAAACGGTGACCTCGATCCGTCGAATTTCGGGCGAAATGGCTGGGGCAGCGACGCCTATCGATTCCTTCAGGACGCACTTGACGCCGCACAGACACTGCTCGACGATCCGGAGGCACCTTCGGACCTCGAAGTCCACATCTGGGTCGCAGCGGGCACGTACCGGCCGGATCAGACGAAGGACAACTCATCGTGCGGCGAAGGGCCGCAGATCGGCAACTGCTGTCCGCCCTATGGACACTGCAATCATAGCTCGGCCGTCTTCGATCTTGGAAGCAACATTCACCTCTACGGCGGCTTTCCTCCTGATGCTGACGATGAACAGAAGTACGGCCAAGGCGGCGCGACAATGGAACACCGCGACCCTTCAGAGTACGAGACGACACTTTCCGGCGACTTGAAAGGTGACGACGATGTCACCGTCACGTATCCGAACGGCTATGTCGAACTTACCTTCGACAACTACACCGAGAACAGCGAGAAGATCATCAAGTTGGATCAGGTCCAGAACGTCGTCATCGACGGGTTCACGATTCGCGGCAACATCGACATCCACAACGCGCAGGTGCAGTTTCTCGATTGCGTCTTCGACGCGCGACAAGGCGCACCTCTGCGTTGTGGCGGCGAGTCGGATGTCATCGTCTGGCGAGGTCGATTGTCGGAGGGTGCTCGGAAACTGCCGGCGAGGTGCGTCGCTGTTGAAGGTGAAGCCAGAGTCTTCCTTGCTGAATCACGAGACGCTGTCAGCGCGATCGGCTGCGATTGACACGGCCGTTAGCAGCCATTGCACGGCGGTCGGTTCGCCGCCCTGCTTCGAGTGCCCTTCGCCGCGAGGCCGTCGCCACCTTGAACTTTCGGCTCGATTCCGGGATGATGGCGGGGTGAGTTCACAATGTTCACCCTGACCCGAAAGGACATCCCATGATCCGACTCCTCACTTCCAGCCGGCGGTGCGGCCTTGCTTTGTTGGCGGTTGGCCTGAGTGCATCGCTTTGGACCGCCGCTGCGATTGCGGCGATGCCTGCGTCAACTGACACGAGCAGCGACTCGGATGCTGAGCGCATGAGCATTGAGGAATTGCGCGAGCGGTTGGCGATGTCCGAGCATGAGTTTGACACGGTGATTCGCATCATTGATGAAGGCACCACCCGCAATCGGGTGATGGAACATCTGACACATCTGTGCGAGGAGATCGGTCCACGGCTGACCGGCTCGACCCGGCTTGAACAAGCGAACAAATGGGTGGCCCAGCAGTTTGAATCATTCGGTCTTGCGAATGTGCATCAGAGCGAGTGGGGCACTATTGCGGTGCGGTTCGATCGCGGACCAAGCAGCGGCAGGATGACGAAGCCGGTTGAGCGCGAGTTTGAGTTCACCACACGTGCATGGTCGGCTGGAACGCCGAAAGGCGCAGGACCAATCGAGGGACGCGTGTTTCGTGAGCCGATGAGCCATGAGGAGTTTGATGCGGTGGCGGATGAACTCAAGGGCGCCTGGATTCTGCGCTCGGCGGTCGCGCCCCAAGGGACGCGCAGAGGCGTGGTTCCCGGCGTTGATGAGACGCGCGAGTTTCTGACCCAGCTGCGCGATGCAGGCATTGCGGGGCTGATTGTCGCCTCACGTGATGAACTGGTTCGAACAGGCGGAGCGCGCGGCTGGCGTGAGCTTGACTTCAGTGACCTTCCCACTGATGTGACGGTTGAGGTGCGACGATCGGATTACGACGCGATCAACAGCCGCCTTGCGGATGGCGAGGAAGTGCATGTCGCGTTCGAACTCAATCACACCTTTGTTGAAGGCCCGATTCCCTGTTACAACACGATCGGCGAGATTCGAGGAACAGAGCGACCTGATGAAATCGTCATCATTTCGGGGCATCTCGACAGCTGGGACGGCCCGGGCTCACGAGGGACCGTTGATAACGGAACAGGTTCCAGCGTAACGATCGAAGCAGCCCGCATTCTGATGGCTGCCGGCGTGAAGCCGAAGCGCACGATCAGATTCATTCTGTGGACCGGGGAGGAGCAGGGTTTGCTCGGCTCGCGCGCCTATGTTGAATCACTCTCCGATGAGGAGAAGGCGAACATCTCGGCTGTGTTCGTTGATGACAGCGGCACGAATCGGGAATCAGGGCTTGCGGGCATCGAAGACATGCGCGACATGCTCGAGCGCGCGATCGCGCCGATCAATTACGCCTTCCCTGAAATGCCTGTTGAGTACCGAGTCCTGGATCGCATGCCGCGCGGTGGTGGGAGCGACCATGCATCGTTCAATCGTGAAGGCATTCCCGGATTTTTCTGGGACAAGGAAGGCCGCGCTGACTATCGCTACGCCTGGCACACGCAGAACGATCGGCTCGACCAGGCGATTCCGGAATACCTTGTGCAGAACTCGACGGCCTCCGCGCTGGTTGCATATGTCGTGGCAAACGCGGAATCACTGCTGCCTCGACAGGTGTTGACGGAAGAGCAGATTGCGGAGCATGAGCGTCAGCGCCAGGAATGGCGCGACCGTCGCCGTCGGATGCGCGAAGAGGCCGAAGGTGCTACCCCGAGCGGCGGCGAGGCGCAGAGCAATGCACAAGGCGAATCGCAGGAGCAGTCTTCAGGCGCTGCTGCCCCAGAACCCGCTGGTGAACCAAAGCGAGACTGAGCCCGCGAAGGTTGTGGATTGGCGGTGCAGGTCGCAAATGCGCCGAGGCGTGCGTCCCGTCTGCAAAGTGGTTCCTGACAGGCGAGATGCCTGTGCTACAGGCGCATTCACTCGCACGAACACTTTTGAGTATCAGAAAGAGAATCCATGCAACGGAAAACATCCATCCTGCCGCCGCTTCTCGTGATACTGCTATGGGCGACTCTTCTGGTGCTGCCGGCTCATGCCCAGTCGCACGGTGATGCAGCTGTTGATGACGCCGCGCTCATTGAGCAGATCGACACCATCGCTGAGGAGACGCTTGCTCAGCCGGGTGCGGTCGGCCTGCAGATCGCAGTTGCGCGGGGCGATGAGCTGATCCTCGCCAAGGGCTTTGGCCTGGCTGACGTTGAGAATGAAGTGCCGATGACGGCATCATCCATGCTGCGCATCGGCTCCGTCACCAAGCAGTACACGGCTGCGCTCATTCTCAAGCTTGCCGAGGAAGGCAAACTGTCGCTTGACGACGCGCTGACGACCTACGTTGATTATCCCGTTGGTCATCGCGAAGTCACCATCCGCCATCTGCTGAATCACACGTCGGGCATTCCCAGTTATACCGGTCTTGATGAGTTTTGGAAGAAGCACTCCTCGCGCGATCTGACAGATGAGGAAATGCTCGAGCTGGTGCGGGATCGTCCATTCGACTTTGAGCCGGGCGAGCGATTCCTGTACAACAATACCGGCTATTACCTGCTGGGCATGATCATCGCCAAGGTCACCGGTCGCACGTATGCTGATGCGCTCCATGTTCACCTGCTTGAGCCGCTGGGTCTTGAGGAGACGCGGTATGACATGAACATGGACATTGTGCCGCACCGCGCTCGCGGGTACACGATCTCACCCATCGGTCTTGCCAATGCGCAGCCGATCGGGATGAGGAACCCGGGCGCGGCCGGCGGTCTGATCGCCACTGCGGCTGATGTGCTGCGCTGGCAGCAATTGCTCGTTTCGGGGAGTGTGGTCAGCGATGAGTCGTACCAGAAGATGATCGAGCCGACGCGGCTGGCAGATGGATCGACTGAGAACTACGGCTTCGGTCTTGCCACGGCTGAGCGCTTCGACAAGTCAATGGTCCTGCACTCAGGCGGCATCAACGGGTTCAGTTCAATGCTGCTGTACATTCCGGATGAGCAGTTGCATGTTGCGGTGCTCTCGAACAATGCGGCGGTCGTCGCCGGTGAGCCGGCGATGCGCATTGCGGCGGCGGCGCTAGGAATTGCAGAAGATATGCCGGAGGATCTGCCGGTGCCACAGGCGATGGTTGAGCGCATAGAGGGGGAATATCTAATTGAGGGGATCGATCTCCCCATTGCGTTCTGGGGCGAACACGGCGCGCTTCAGAGTCGAGCGGCAGGGCAACCGCAGGTTCGCCTCCTACACCAAGGCGATGGCGTGTTCCGCGCGCACTTCGACAAATCACTGCGCATCACGTTTATGCTGGATGAAGATGCAGAGCAGCCGGTGAACTCGTTTGTTCTCGAGCAGCGCGGAGCGAAATTCAAAGGGCGACGTGTCGGCGCTGAAGCGACCGCAGAATGAAGCAAAGGCGGCTGGTGCTGAAGCGCGGACGCGGCATCGGGCGCCGTCTTACCCCCTAGAGAGCGCGAGCTCGATAGCGCTTGTGATCTCTTCAGACAGCGGTTCCACCTTGGAAGGGAACCTGGCAACAACTCGGCCTGTGCGGTCGATGAGAAACTTCTCAAAGTTCCACTTGATCTCGCCGGGGAAAGCACTCATTTGTTCTGAAGTCAACCGTTGGTAGAGGGGGGAGATGTCGCCGCCTTTGACGACGACTTTCTCGAACATGTCGAAGGTGACCCCGAAGTTCTCATCGCAGAACTGCGCGATCTCGCTGTTGGTGCCCGGCTCCTGATGACCGAACTCATTCGCCGGGAAGCCGAGGATGGCCAAGCCGTGTTCGGCATAACGCTCATGCAGCTGTTGTAGTCCTGCGTACTGCGGCGTATAGCCACACTTGCTCGCGACATTGACGATGAGGAGTACGTTGCCTGCGTATTCGTCGGCGAGATTGACTTCAGAGCCGTCAATCCGATTCATCGTGACATCAAGCATGGCGGGTGCGCTTTCTGCGGATTCGGCGCGAGTCATATCACGGCTCTCCAGGACAGGTGTGTTCCGCTGACGCTCACAAGAGCTCAGTAGGCCGGCCGTGGAGATTACCCCGGCTGCGGCAATGCGTTGCAAAGGGTGCCTGTTCATCCAGACTCTATCGTAACACATGGACGTGCCTTGGGCGGCTCAGTGGTGCAACATGAGCGCGCAGCTTCGAATGGTCGTTGCCGGCCGAATAGGAACCTGAGCCGAAGCAATCGATCGTTCGCCCGCGCTTAGCATCGCCAAGCGAACTGAACCCAAGACCGCGAGGAGGAGCGATGGTGGACATGGTGAACAGAAGAAAATGGCTGGCACGCTTTGTTTCCCTTGCGGGTCTGTCGGTCGCTGCTGTGCTTGCGATTCCGGCGGTCATGACGGCGCTTTCTCCTGCGATGCAGCGCAGGCGCGGCCCGTTGTGGAAGTCGGTTGGATTGCTCAATGAGTTCCCGATCAATGAAGTGATGACCGGCCTGGTGGAACTGCCGCACGATCATGGCGTTGGTTCGCCACGGTTGGAAAAGAAGGCGGTCTTTGTATGGAGGCGAAGCGCGGATGAGGTCATCGTGTATTCGCGCAATTGCACCGACCTATCCTGTCCGCTCGCGTGGGATCCGGGCAGTAATTGGTTCTATTGCCCATGCCACGGTGGTATCTTCACGATCGAAGGGGAGCCCGTCGCAGGGCCGCCGAGTGAACCCATGTACCGCTATGAAAGCCGTGTTCGCGAAGGCGTTCTTGAAATCGATCTGCACTCGCTTCCGCCAATGACTTGATCGCCATCGTTCCACATTCAGCACACATTCAATCTTCTCTCCTGTGTTTTTCCTGCACCTGCAATTTGTGATCGACTTATGACAGCCGCGCAGCAGTGTCAACCGTTGAAGCTTTCATGGTAGTGCCTCGGGAATGGTTTGCTGACCGATTTGGGCTACACCCTGTCAAGGAGACGGCTCTGGAGCGGCGCGTCGCCCGGGGGAAGTGGTATTACGGCGACGGCGCGGCGCTCACGCTGCTGCTAGGCGTTCTCATTCTGACCGGTGCAATGATGACGTTGACCTATGCCCCAACCGCGGACGCTGCCTATGAAAGCGTCGTCCACATCACGGAGCGGCAGGTGGCTGGTTGGTTTATTCGCGGGCTGCATTACTGGTCCGCCGGCTTCATGGTCGTGATGCTGGTGATCCACATCCTTCGGCAGATCCTCGTTGCCGGATACAAGTTTCCGCGCGAGGGCACCTGGCTGATCGGCGTGCTGATGTTCTTTCTGGTGATGACGATGTCATTCACCGGTTACGTCCTGCGCTGGGATGAACGGTCCATCCATGCGCTGCGCGTGGCTTTGCATATGTTCCACAACGTGCCGTTGATCGGCGAGTATCTCGTGGTATTAGTGCAGGGCGGTAGCGATCCTGGTACGACGATGGTGACCCGAATCTATGCAGTGCATGTCATCTTCATTCCGGTGCTACTGATTCTGCTGGCGTCGTGGCACGTGTATCTCGTCGTGATTCATGGTGTTACATCCATTGAGGAGCGACGCAAGCCGGTACACACCACGCAGCAGCAGCGTGAACTTTACGAGAAGCAGGCGGAGTCGAAGACGCGCGGCGAACGATTTCATCCCGAAACGACCGCACGATCAGGGGCGCTGGCGTTCGTCGTTTTTATCCTGGTTGTAGTCATTGCATTCTTCGCCGGTCCGCGCCGGCTGATGCCTGCTGCGAACCTGACGGAGCGATCGATACCTGCTGAGGAATGGTGGTTCTGGTGGTATAGCGGCCTGATAGCGCTGCTTCCTCCGTGGCTTGCTCCTTCGTTTGTTGTCGCGTTTCCGATTGTGCTGTTTCTGATTCTGGTTGCGCTGCCGTTTGTCGATCGAAGTCCTTACCGAGGTGTGCGCAAGCGACCGATTGCGGTCACGGTGGTCATCCTCATCAGCGGCTCACTCTTGTATCTGTCTGACCTGCGCCGCCGCTCGCCATGGACAGCATGGCCTGATCCGGAGCCGCTGCCTCTTCCTGCTCGCATCGCTCTATCACCTGCGGCAGAAGCGGGCAGGCAGCTCTTTGCGCAGTGGGGTTGCAACACATGTCATGCGGTGGCCGGTCGCGGCCGACAGATGGGTCCGGACCTGGCGCGGCTTGCGCACCGACCGGACCGCGAGTACATGCGTTCGTTCATATTGAATCCCCCTGGCGATGTGCCGATGCCGTCTTATAGGGGGCGTCTGGAGGACCACGACCTCGCGCTCATTCTCGACTACCTCATGGCGGCGCAGACGTTTCCGCTTGAATAACGCATGCAGAAGAAGCTGCGACCATTCGCAATCATTCCTGGCGCGGCATTGACTTCTGTGCTGCTGACGGCTTGTCATGATGACCACATCCAGTCGGCGCTCCATAGCGCAGGGCCCGTCGCTCAAGAGATCGCGTGGTTGTGGTGGATCATGTTCGGCATCCTCAGCGCGGTGTTTCTTGGCACCATGTTCTTGCTGGCGCTGGCGCTGATGCTCCCGCGATGTGGCAAGAAAGGCGGTGTGCCCGGCGGCGATACGCGATTTATCGTTATCGCCGGCATCATCGTTCCGATCGTTATTCTCATTGCACTCCTGCTTGCCTCGTTGAGATCAACGATCCGACTGCGCACGCCTGAAGAAGCAGCGGTAACGATTAAAGTGCGCGGCTTTCAATGGTGGTGGCATGTCGAGTATCCGGAACTTGGGATCACCACTGCGAATGAGCTGCATGTCCCTACCGGGGCACCAGTGCATCTGGTGGTTGAATCTGCGGATGTAGTGCACAGTCTGTGGGTGCCGAACCTCACCTCAAAGATGGACCTCGTACCGGGGAAGACGAACCGGTTCTGGCTTCAGGCGGATCGTGCCGGTGTTTGGCGCGGTCAATGTGCTGAGTATTGCGGCCTGCAGCATGCGTTGATGGCGTTGATGGTCGTCGCGCTCGAGCCGGAGGAGTTCAACGCCTGGGTCAGGCATCATCAGACTCCGCCCGCCGAGCCGCAAACCGAACTAGCGCTTCGTGGGCGTGACGTCTTCTTTGGCGCAGCCGCGGGCTGCACGGCATGCCACGCCATTGGGGGCACGTCCGCCCAGGCACGTCTCGCACCTGACCTCACTTTCCTCGCAAGCCGGCTCACTTTGGGCGCGGCAACGATCGACAACGAGCCGGACCTCCTCGCGCGCTGGATCGCTGACTCACATCAGTTCAAGCCCGGCAACCTCATGCCTCGAACGCAGATCGATGACGATGAACTTGCAGCTCTTGTGGAATACCTCATGACGCTGAAATCACCTGCACATGACTGAAGGATTGGAGAGAGAACGTCGATTTGAGCAGACATGGTCGCTTGACCCTGGCTTCATCAACGCGCTCTCGGCGGTCAACAACCAGCCCGTCGGCAAGCGCTTCATGGTGACGGCGTTTGTCTTCTTTCTCATCGGCGGCGTCATGGCGCTGTTGCTGCGCGTTCAGCTTGCTGTGTCGGAGAACGACTTTCTGGGGCCGCAACTGTTCAATGAGCTCTTCACCATGCACGGATCGACGATGATGTATCTCTTCATCATTCCGTTTCTGGAAGGGCTGGCGCTGTATCTGATTCCGCTGATGATCGGTTCGCGTGATGTGGCGTTTCCCCGGTTGTCCGCCTTCACCTACTGGGCGTTTCTCTTTGGTGGAATTGTCTTCTATGCGAGCTTCCTGTTCGGCGCGGCGCCTGATGCGGGGTGGTTCGCGTACCCGCCGCTTGCCGGCTCGAAGTATTCGGAGATCGGTCTTGACTTCTGGCTGCTTGGACTCGCCATGGTGGAGATTGCGGGCATCGGCGCAGCAATTGAGATAGTGGTGACCGTTCTCAAGTTTCGCGCATCGGGGATGTCGCTGAACCGCATGCCGATCTTCGTGTGGACGGTGCTGGCTGCGGCCTTCATGATTATTGTGGCGTTCACGGTGTTGCTGACGGCGACATTGCTGCTTGAACTCGATCGCGCGGTCGGCACGCAGTTCTTTGTACCGGAAGGCGGCGGCACGCCGCTGCTTTGGCAGCACCTGTTCTGGTTCTTCGGTCATCCGGATGTTTACATCATGTTCCTCCCTGCAACGGGTGTCGTGTCAATGATCGTGCCGGTCTTCGCGCGTCGTCCATTGGC
>CAZFZT010000021.1:0-40585 GCA_964523675.1 uncultured Isosphaeraceae bacterium | reverse complement strand
GCGTTGATGTCGCACGCCTCGAAGAGATGACCATGCTCGACGGCGTGCGGCGGGTTGAACTTGTTGAGGAGTAGCCCGCGACGACCGGTCGGCCTTACCTGCGATTATCCTTGCGGCCGCAGGCGCTCGCGCAGGCGCTGCTGAATCGCCTGAGCGTCGGCCTTGCCCTGGCTGACCTTCATTACGTGACCAACCAGCCGGCCGATTGCTGCGTCCTTGCCCGCCGCGAAGTCTTGTGCCGCTTCGGCATGCGCGGCGATCGCCTCCTCAACCCATGCATCGAGTTGGCCTTCATCGCGCACCTGCATCAGACCGCGCTTCGCCGCAACGAGCGGGGCGGGATCAGTGACCGAAGGGTCGCAAAGGATTGCAAAGAGTTCATCGGCCGCACTGGAGCCGATCGCACCCGCCGCCCGCATCTCAATGATGTCAGCAATCTGCTCAGGCGTGATGCCCAGTTCATGGATGCCGCAGCCGCGCTCGTTCGCGCGCTTTGCCCCGGCGTTGAGCAGCCAGTTCGCACATTCCCGGCCGGGATTTCGCTCGGGATCGCCCGCATCGACGTTCTGCTCGACCATCTCGATGCACCGCTCATAGAAATGCGACACATCGCGATCTTCCGTGAGCGCAGCTGAATCCTTCTCCGAAAGGTGGTACGCATCCTCATAACGTTTACGTCGCGCCATGGGCAACTCTGGCAGATCGGCTGCGATGCGCTCGACCCACGCGCGCTCGATCACCACGGGCAACAGATCAGGATCAGGGAAGTAACGGTAGTCATGCGCTTCTTCCTTCTCGCGCTGAAGCAGCGTGACCGCCTTCGCATCATCCCAGCCGCGCGTGGTCTTGTTGCCCGGCGACGCGGCCTCGCCGGTCTTCTTCCACTGCTCGACCTGGCGCTTGCGTTCAAACTCGATCGCGCCCTTGACCGCTTTGAACGAATTGAGGTTCTTGACCTCGACGATCGGCGTTGCGTATTCGTGGCCGTCATCGCAGTCGATGATGACGTTGATGTTCGGCTCAAATCGCATGTGGCCGCGCTGCATGACGCCTTCGGTCACGCCGAGGAAACGGCACATGCTGCGCAACTCCCTGGCGAAGGTGACGGCTTCATCGGCGCTTTGCAGGTCGGGATGCGTGACGATTTCAAGCAGCGGCGCGCCGGCGCGGTTGAGATCGACGAGCGAGCCGTCGTAGAGGTGACCGCCGGGCAGTTCGTGGCCGAGTTTGCCGGCGTCTTCTTCGAGGTGCGCGCGAATGATGCCGATGCGGCAGTTCTCGCCGTTACCCGCTGGAATCTCAAGTTCCCCGTCGAAGCAGAGCGGCAGGTCGTACTGGCTGATCTGGTAGCCCTTGGGCAGGTCCGGATAGAAGTAGTTCTTGCGGTCCCATTTGGTTTCAGTCGCAATGGAACAATTCAGGGCAAGGCCGACCATGATCGACATTTCGATCGCGCGCTTGTTCAGCACGGGCAACGAGCCGGGCAAGGCGAGGACGACGGGATCGACGAGCGCGTTCACCGGCGCATCGAAGTAAGCCGGATGCGCGACGTTGGGAACCCGCGTGAACATCTTCGTTCGCGTGGCGAGTTCGACATGCACTTCCATCCCGATCTTGAGGCGCGTTGAGACGATGCGCGGCATGGCCCCATCATATTGCCGCTTGCGCATGGCGTACAGGTTTGGATCGAGCGTTTCAAACCGTCAGCGGCGGTTCATGCGGCGGCGCGATGGGTCTTGGCGATCTCACTCATCGGGCGCGGTACGCCGTCGGCAATGCGGTAGGCCAGCGCGCTTTTTGACTCCGCCACAATGCGCACCGGACCCTTCGTCAGGCGATCAATCTCGTAGATCGTCGAGCCGATCTGAAGTGTGACGCTGGGATGAATCGCCTTCGCCACGACCAGATTGGCGTTTTCATCAAGTACGATGCGCGTCGGCCGGTTCGATGCGGAGCCAATGGCTGCAACAATCCCCTTGCCATGCAGCTCAAGCGAGCCGCCGATGATGGTGCACTGCTCACAATTGAGCGCCCCCGCCACACGCAGGTCGCAACCGATGATCTCTCGCCGCACGCTGAGCGTCCCGCCGACGCTCCCGCTCATGTCGTTGAGAAATCCAATTTCGACATTCCCGCTGGCGCGCAGCTCGCCACGACCTCTGCCAGCCATTCCGCGCCTTCCGACGAAGTCGCCGCCACAGTCGATCGTCGCAGCTTCGATCAGGCCGCCCACGTTCACCGATCCGGTCGCTTTGATCTGAAACAGATCGCGCACATCCTGTCGTATCTCGATGCAACCGTCGAAGTTGATATTGCCTGTTGAAAAATCGACATGCTCGGGCACTTCAAACAACTTGGTGATCGCAAGAACCTCATTTTTGATATGCAGCGCGCCTTCCGTTTGTGCGAAAATGCGTCCATCACTATCGATCGCCAGGGAGGAATCGACCTTGATCGCACAGACAGAACCGGACTCCGCCTTGATCGGCTTACCCATAACGTCGCAACCGTCCGTTCCCGGTGTGGGTTGATGCAGTGTCGCAATGTGCGCGCCTTGCTTCACATGAATGAATGCGCACCCGGCGTAGTGATCGATGCGGCCGTGCTCATCCAATTTCTGTACGCACGCTGTCGGATCACACCCTTCACACCATTCGATCCAACCGTCTTCCCCATTCTGCGGCGCGGTGGGCTCGGCAATGATGCATTCCATGTCACGCGGGTTGACGCGAAACGCATCAGCCAACGCTGCGAGCTTCGCACGCACATGATCAGTGATGGCGATGCCTGCCCTTGCGGCTGCTGATTCAAGGACGGCCGCATCAACAGTAGGATCCTCGCCTCGCGGGGAAATCGCAATCATGGCGCAGCCGGACTCGGCCTCGACCCGAACGTGAATGAGCGGTTGGGTGTTCATGCCCTGTACTCCGCATCGCGGCGGCGCACCTTTGGTCTATGACACTTTATCGCCCGTACCAACCCCCCACTTGAAGAAGTATGCCGGCGGCGCCCGGGGGGGGACGAACCGCATTTTCGCTCAATTCGCCACGATATTGACGATCCGACCCTGCACGACGATGACTTTTCGGACCGCCTTGCCTTCCAAGGCGGCTGCAACTTTCTCATCGGCAAGGGCCGCCTGCTTGATCGCTTCCTCATCTGCATCAGCCGCAACGGTGACCCGGCCGCGCACCTTGCCCATGATCTGCACGGGCAGTTCGATCTCATCATCGCGCAGCATGGCTTCGTCGAATTCGGGCCACGGCGCGCGCGTGATCGATGAAGTATGGCCGAGTCGAGACCAGATCTCTTCTGCCATGTGCGGCGCGAAAGGTTCGAGGATGATCGCAAAGCGCTCCGTCTGATCGCGCGTCAGACCACCTGATGAAGTTGCTGCATTGACGAACTCGATCATCGCTGCGATGGCGGTGTTGAACGCGAGGCGTTCGACATCATCGGCAACCTTCGCGATCGTTCGGTGCAGTTGCTTTTCAATCGAATCGTTCATGCGATCTGCGAACTTGAGTGCGCCGGTGTTCTCATCAACCATCAGCCGCCAACAGCGCTGGAGGAAACGGAACGGCCCAGCGATGTCGCGCGTGTTCCACGGCTTCATCGCGTCCAGCGGACCCATGTACATCTCGTAGAGCCGAAAAGTGTCCGCGCCGTACTCTGCGATCACATCATCGGGGTTGATGACATTCTTGAGCGATTTGCTCATCTTCGCTGTGGTCTGCAAGACCGGTTTGCCGGTGGCTCGTTCGACGAAATGACCGCTGCCGGCCGGCCGCTCCTCGACCTCGTCGATCGGGACGAGTGATTTGTCTTCACGTTGGTAGGCCCAGGAAATGAGCATGCCCTGGTGAAACAACTTCGCAAACGGCTCCGGCGTGGACACCTCGCCCAGGTCGTAGAGCATCTTGTGCCAGAAGCGCGCATAGAGCAGGTGCAGCACCGCGTGCTCCGCGCCGCCGATGTACAGATCAACGCCGGCAACCGCGCTCGTTCCGCCGTGACGGTCGGTGCCCATCCAGTACCGCTCCGCTTCGCGCGATACGAAACGCTCCTCATTATGCGGATCGCAATAGCGCAGGAAATACCAGCACGAACCGGCCCAGCCGGGCATGGTGTTCGTCTCGCGCCGCACCGGTGTTGACGGGTCCAGGAGCTTCGGACTCACGCCCGCCTCGCCTGCCGTGGTGTTGACCCAGTTATCCGCCTTCGCAAGCAGCGGCACCGGATCATCGGATTCCACCGGCTGGAAATCCTTCAGGTCAGGAAGCACAACGGGCAGGTGCGCGACATCAACGGGGTAATGATTGCCATCTTCATCAAAGACCACCGGGAACGGCTCACCCCAATAGCGCTGGCGCGAAAAGAGCCAGTCGCGCAGGCGATAGTTGATCTTGCGCCGGCCGAGATTCTTCTCTTCAATCCAGTCGACGATGCGCCGCTTGGCGTCGGGCGTTGCGAGGCCGTCCAGAGAGACTTCATCGTTGGAGGAATTGCATGCGGTACCCACTTCCTCGTAGGCGGTTTCCCAGAAGCTGGTGTCCGCCTCCCAAGGATTGGAGTTCGTGGTCGTTGCTCCCGGCTTGGGCGCAACGACGCACCGGATCGGCAGATCGAACGTGCGCGCGAACTCGAAGTCACGATCATCGTGGCCGGGCACCGCCATGATCGCGCCGTGGCCGTAGCCCATGAGGACGTAATCGGCGACCCAAACGGGGATGCGCTCGTTCGTGGCGGGGTTTATAGCATACGCGCCGGTGAAGACGCCGGTCTTCTCTTTCGTCTCGGCCTGGCGATCAACGTCCGATTTGTTGCGAGCGGCTTCGACGTACGCACGCAATTGATTCGCATCCGTTTCGGAAAGCGGACTGCTGAGGATCTCATCCACGAGCGGATGCTCCGGCGCGAGGACCATGTATGTCGCGCCGAAGATGGTGTCGGGGCGCGTGGTGAAGACACGAATGGCGTTGTCAGTACCGCCCTCAGCAGATTCGGGGAGGAATGAGTCGTCGGCGAGCGGAAAGTCGATCTCCGCACCTTCGCTGCGGCCGATCCATGCTGCCTGCATCGCGCGCGTCGATTCGGGCCACTCCAACAAGTCAAGGTCTGCGAGCAATCGCTCAGCATATGCAGTGATGCGGAACATCCATTGCCGCAGCGGTCTGCGATACACCGGGTAGCCGCCGCGTTCGGATCGGCCGTCGATGACCTCTTCATTAGCGAGCACCGTACCGAGCTTCGGGCACCAGTTCACCGTTTGCTCAGCCAGATACGCCAGGCGATGGTCGTCGATCACCTCGCGCTGCTCGACCGGCGAAAGTTCGTGCCATTTCGAGTAGCCCACCGCTCCACCGGTGAGTGCAGCGACATCACTCGCCAGCCCAGCGATGTGAACGACCTCGCCGGATGGCGAGACATAGAGGTGCCCACTCTCGAGGCCGTGAATCATCTCGTCGATCGGCCGGGCCCTGTTCACGCGCGGATCGAACCAGGATTGATATGCCTTGAGCCAGATCCACTGCGTCCACTTGTAATACTGCGGATCTGTGGTGGCGAACTCGCGCGACCAGTCGTATGAAAAGCCGAATCGCTTGAGTTGACCTCGGAAGGTGTCGATCGCGCGCTGCGTCGTGGTGGCTGGATGAATGCCGGTCTGGATGGCGTATTGCTCCGCCGGCAGGCCGAAGGCGTCCCATCCCATCGGGTGCAGCACGTTGAAGCCGCGGTGGCGCTTGAAGCGGCTGTAGATGTCCGTAGCGATATATCCCAGTGGATGACCGACATGCAGTCCCGCTCCCGATGGATACGGGAACATGTCGAGCACATAGCACTTTCGCTGACCGTCGAAGTCGGCGTCATCCGGATTGAGCGCGCGGAACGTCTGCTCCGCTTCCCACGCCTGTTGCCAGCGCGCTTCGATTTCGTTGGCCAGCCGCGCGGTGTAGCGGTGCGGGTGATCGGTTTCTGTCGAGGTCGGCGATGTTGTGGGTTGGGTGGACACGATCTTGCTGTTCTGGTTGGTACGTTGGAGTGGATCGACCCGGTGCGTCGCTTGGGCGCACCCTGCCCCCTCGGAAGTGCGCCTTCTGCGCATTGTCCCGGCCTTTGTTTTACGTGCGCGCTTCGGGCTTGGGCCGTGTGACGAGGATGGCGATGAAGGTGATGATGCTGGCAACGGTCAGGATTGAAAGTATGACGGCGAGGTAGCGTTTGTCTTCACCCGCGCCGAACGCGCCATAGGCCCTCACGCCGAATGCGATGGCAAAGAGGAGCGGCAGGACAAGCCCCGCATGAATGCCGATCATGCCGACCGCACGCTTGCGGTGCAACATTCCCGCCATGACGGCGCAGATGACCATCAACACACCTGATGCGGCCGGTATGATCAGCGCGGTCGTTGCGTTGGCGTCCGGCGGAGCCATGAAGTAGGCGACGATGCCGCAGGCGATGAGGAACCCGGCGTAGGCGTACATGATGCGTGGTGACTTCATGGGCGTGTGTCCTTTGTTGAACATGCTAAGCCGCAAGCGGCTACTTAGAGCGGGCGCACCTTGCGCATGTCGTGCTTCGCTTCGAGCGTCGATCTCAGATTGCACAACTGCCAGCGCCAACTTGCGGCCTCATCAGCAAGCGCAATGAGTGAATCGATATCTTCTCCGAACGGCCCCTGTCGCAGCTGAACCTTCGCCCCTTCCTCAACATCTGGCGAAACCTTCCAGTACACCGGCGCGTGAATGTCGTTGCGATCCGTGTACCAATCCCATGCAATCGTGCCGCCGGCATCGTAATCCATAATTGGCAGCGTCAACGTCCGGGTGCATTTCTCATCCCAGCACAGTTTGATCTCACCACCCGGCCTCAGATCAACCTCAGCCGCCACTGGAAACCAGCGCGTCAGGCCGTCCGCCGTCGTCAGGCAGGCGAACACGTCCTCGTAATGCGCGGCGATCGTCTCTTCGAGGACGAGCCACAGGCCGTCGTCTTCGCGCTTGATCATGGTGGGATGATACCCGGCGTGCGCCGATCAGCGTGAATCCTGACCCTCCTCACTTCGTTCCTAGGCCCCGCGGTTATGTCTCCACCTCCGCCGGGTGCATCTCGTGCGCCGTCAGATCGTCATAGGTCTCGCGGGTGCGAATGAGCGTCATCGCATCGCCATCGATCAGAACCTCAGCCGGCAGCGGCATCGAGTTGTATCGGCTGGCCATCACCATGCCATAGGCCCCGGCAGTGAAGACCGCAAGCAGGTCACCACGCTTGAGTGGCGGTAGAGGTCTGTCAAGCGCGAGGAAGTCACCCGTCTCACAGATCGGTCCCACCACATCCATGGGGATCAACCCCTCCATCGGCATCTCTTTCTCGCGACGCTGCGGGATGAATTGCGGTTCAACCCTGGCCGGCCAGATGAAATGAAACGCCTCATAGTGCGAAGGCCGCAGCAGCACGTTCATGCCACCATCACAGATCGCGAACGTCTTCTCTCCTGAAGTCTTCATGTATTGCACGCGCAGCAGGAGGATGCCGGCGTTGCCGATGAGCGTGCGGCCGGGTTCGAGGATGATCTGGAGGCCGTTCTTCACGCGTTCCTCAAGAAGTGGAACGATGTGCTTCGCATAGTCGCTCGCAACCGGCGATTGGTCTGTCGTGTAATCCGCCCCGAAGCCGCCGCCCATGTCGAGTGTTTCGATCGTGATCGGGTGCTCTTCGTCGCGCGCCAGTTCGTCGATCAATGCAGCCACCTTGCCGATCGCCTCGACATAAGGATCGGCCGTAAAGATCGGCGAACCAAGGTGGAGATGAATGCCGCGCAGCAGGCAGTGTTCATCGCGGCCGTAGTTCCGGAAGAACGCGCGGGCTCGCTCCAGATCAACGCCGAACTTGCTCTCCTTCTTTCCCGTCGTGGTGTAACGGTGCGTCTTCGGATCGACATCAGGATTGATGCGGAGTGCGGCTTTGCACGTCTTGCTCAATCTCCGCGCGATCCGGCTGATGTTCTCGAACTCCGCTTCCGATTCTACGTTGAGCCAGCCCACTCCTGCGTTGAGCGCCTGCTCGATCTCCGCGTCAGTTTTCCCGGCCCCCGCGTACACGCACTTGCTTGCGCTCACGCCTGCGAGCAGCGCGCGGTGCAGTTCGCCACCCGAAACGAGATCCATGCCGGCGCCCTGTTCGCCGAGCAACCTGCAGATGGAGAGGTTGGCGCAACTCTTGATCGAGTAGCAGATGAGCGGATTGAGCGGTGCAAACGCCGCCGTCAGCCGCTCGTAATGATCGAGAAGGGTGGCTTTGGAATAGACGTAGGACGGCGTGCCCACAGCGTCTGCGATCGCGCTGGCAGCAATGTTCTCGCAATGTAGTTCGCTGTTGCGGTAATGAAAGTGGTCCATGGAATTGGGGGCGTATCAAATGAAGCCGGTTCACCGCAGAGGGCCACGGAGGCGCATGGCGGAGGGCAATGAAGAGCGCGTTGATCTGTAGGCGTCGATCGCTCAGACAGATCAGCCAAGGCGCCCACTTCCACGTAGTGAATTGCTCTGTTCAAGAAGCGGCGGATTGTAACGCGACTCACCGGCCGATGATCAACGCCACATAGAGGATCAGCCACACAATCCCGAGGAAATGCCAGTACATCGCGCAGTAGTACACACCCGGATGGTGGGCGGCGGAGTACCGACCGAGCCAGGCGCGGCAGGTCACAAGCAGCATCGGAATGAGCCCGCCCACAACGTGCGCCGCATGGATTCCGGTGAGCACATAAAACGCGGCAAGCGCCCAGCGATGCGGCTCCGATTCGCCGAGCATGCCTTCAAGAGCGGCGAGCCAGTTGGACCACGCCACGCCCTGCATGGCCAGGAAGCCAATGCCAAGGGCGAGCGTCGCCATCATGAAATACCGGAGGCGACGCGTCCAGCCGCGCTTGGCGGCAACGAGCGCGCCGTGCATCGCCGCGCTGCTCAATCCAAGGATCAGCGTGCTCAGAAGCAGAATGTCAGGCAGCGGCGGCAGGTCGCTCGGCCAACCGATGGCATCCTCGCGCACGTACGGCTGTAGCCGAATGACGAAGTAACCGATCAGCGACGCGGCAAAGAGCATGCTGACCGAAAGGAGGAACAGCAGCATCCCATGCCGACCTGCGGCGAAGCGCTCGGAACGATTGTTGAATGGTGAGTCGAGAACCGCCACGGAAGATAGGTTAGGCCCGTTCATGGTTGGGCGGGGTCTGCCACACCGGTCCCGGTTGCGGGAGGCGTCGGCTCTTGCACCGCCTTAGCGGCACCTTCAAGTGTGGTCACCACATCCTTTGCATCGCCCGGCACCAACTGCTCGTGGTACTCCGAAACATCCAGCATCGCAAAGCCCATAAAGAGCGCGACGAAAGCGATTGAAGCGATCAGCACAAAGGCATTGAACGGGCGGTCCCAGTACAAATGCATGAAAAACAGGCATACCAGCGACGCCTTCACCACCGCCACCGCCAGCGCGACGATGATGTTCATTTCGTAGATGTTGTACTGCGTGAAATCCACCTTGGCCACAGCCACAGTAATCACCGTCAACACCAGCAGCGCGATACAGGTGGCGATCAAGATCTTCGGCGAAACGACGTGGCCGATGTGTTCTTCATGTGCGTGTGCGGAATCCATTGGAGGTCTTGCTACTTCTCGACTCGGGGCGTCGCGTGGGCACCGCTGCGCGGCTTCTGCGCTGTGCCCCGGCTTGTACGAGTTTTATATCAGGTAGAACAAGGGGAAAAGGAAAATCCAGATGAGATCGACCAGGTGCCAATACAGGCCGCCCAAATCGACCGGCGTGAAGTACGCACTGTGAAAATCGCCCCGAATGGCGCGCAGCATCAACCACCCGATGACGATAATGCCGATCAACACGTGAATGCCGTGCAGGCCGGTCATGAAGAAGTAGATGTTGAAGAACATGTGCGCGTTGACCGGGCGATTCGGATCCTGAAGCGGATGCACCGGATGCTCCTGTGTGCCGCGCGCTGAGTGTCCTTCCTCCGGCTCTCCTGTGAAACCACGCGGTCCCACTGCGGCCGGCCGCATCGCAGAACCGACCGCCGGTGCGTCTCCCGAGGCCGGGGCAATCGCGGCGGCTTCCCGCTGCGCGATCTGTTCCTGTGTCACAATCGGCTTGTTCGGATCCCACCAGTGTGACTGTTCGGGATCAGGCGGCTGATAGAACCGCGCGCCGGGATAGATGCCTTCGTGGAATTTGTGCGTGTATTCCACGTACTTGATCGCCATGAATCCAAATGCACCCAGGAGTGTCAATCCGAGGCACACGACGAGCGCGGTGCGCTTGTTCAGCTGCGCATAGGTGACCGCCATCGCCATGGTCAGCGATGAAAGAATCAGCACGCCGGTATTGGTTGCGCCCCAGAACGTGTCGAGATAATGGCTTCCGTACCGGAACAGGTCCGGGTTGTTGCCGCGCCACACCGCATACGCGACAAACAAGCCGCCGAAGAAGAGCACTTCGGTGGCGAGGAACAACCACATGCCGAGCTTCCCGGCCTCGAACTGCTGCTGGAGTGACTCCCAGTGGTGGCCGAGATTCGGGTGATGCGGATGCTCGTGCTCACCCTGCTTGTGGAGCGGAACGTCTTGTGGTGCTGCGTCGGTCAATCTGGGTGTTAGGTGTTAGGTGTTAGGTGTTAGGTGTTAGAGTTGGATGGTTGCGGCTTAGCGATCGTGTCGATCAGTGCGCAGCTGGCTGGTAACCGGGCGTACCTGGGCGAGCAACGTCTTCGCGCCAGACGTAGCCCTGCTCGTTCTCGTCCCAACGGAGAACGCTGAAGTCGTAACAATCGCCGACCGTCGGCGCTTCGTCAAAGTTATTGTGAGGCGGCGGCGAGGCGCACTGCCACTCAAGCGACCGGCCGCCCCATGGATTGGCCGGCGCCTTCCTGCCACGGAACAGCGAGTGTACGAGGTACCCGGCCGTGAGGAAGAACCCTGCCGCCATGACATACGAGCCGATCGAAGACCACATGTGGTAGGTGGAGAAGAGTTCCGTCATCTCCGGCGACCACAACCCACCCGTGTAGTCGTGATATCGCCGCGGCATGCCCTGGCTGCCCATAACAAACTGCGGGAAGAATGTCAGGTTGAAGCCGGAGAACACCAGAATCGCGCCAAGACGTCCGAGGTTTTCGTTGTACATCTTCCCGGTCATCTTCGGCCACCAATGGTGGAGGCCGCCAACCATCGCAATGAGCGCAGATCCCATCATCACATAGTGGAAGTGAGCGACGACGAAGTACGTATCGTGCAGATGAACGTTCGTGGCCAGCGTACCCAAGTGCAGGCCGGTGAGGCCGCCGATCGAGAAGATGACGATAAACGACAGCGCGTACAGCATCGGCGTGGTTAGCGAGATCGAGCCCTTATAAAGCGTCGCCAACCAGTTGAAGACTTTGATTGCTGAGGGAATCGAGACGCTGAACGTGATCGCCGAGAAAATCACGTTCATGAGCGGCGACTGGCCGGAGACGAACATGTGGTGTCCCCAGACCAGGAAGCCGAAGATCGCGATCGCTACCGAAGAAAACGCAATAAAGCGATAACCGAAGATGTGCTTGTGGCTGTGAACCGAGATCAGCTCAGAGATGATTCCCATCCCCGGCAGGATCATGATGTACACCGCCGGGTGAGAGTAGAACCAGAAGAAATGCTGATAGAGCACGGGGTCGCCACCCAACGCCGGATCGAAGATGCCGATGCCGAAGGCACGCTCCATCGCCAGCAGACCGAGCGTAATGGCCAGCACCGGCGTCGCCAGCACCTGAATGATCGCGGTGGCATAGAGCGCCCAAAGGAACAGCGGCATGCGGAACCACGTCATGCCGGGCGGGCGCAGACGGTGGATGGTGACGATGAAGTTCATCCCCGTAAAGATTGAGGAGAACCCGAGGATGAACACACCGATCAGCGCAGGAATCACGCCGCCCATTGCAGAATCCGGATCTGACGAATACGGCGTATAGAAGGTCCACCCGGTGTCAAGGCCGCCGGAAAACAGCGAGGACACCAAGAACAGCGCGCCGAAGACCCAAAGGTGATAGCTGAAGAGATTCAGCCGCGGGAACGCCACATCCTTCGCGCCGAGCATAATGGGGAGAACGAAGTTGCCGAGGGCTGCGGGGATCGACGGAATGATCACGAGGAAGACCATGATCGCGCCGTGCACGGTGAACATCTGGTTGTAATGGTCGCGCGTGAGCAGTTCGGTCCCCGGCACGATGAGGTGTGTCCGGATCGCCAGCGCAGCAAGGCCGCCGAAGAGGAAGGAAGCGAGCACGGAGACGAGATACATCACGCCGATCCGCTTGTGATCAAGCGTGAAAATCCACGACAGGATTCCCTTGGTGTGCGTGAGGTAGTTGCTCGCTTCTGCGTGCGACGATGAATGGATCATGCTCATTGTGCGGCCACCAACAGTGCTATAAGGATTATGTTCGGCTCCAATAAAATAGGGAAGTCAACCTACATCGGTTACGCATATCATGGTTAGTTTGGCTATCCGCATAAGTCGAGTTGCCGGAAAGCGCTCCGTCCGGCAATCGTCCTTGGACATTGTTGGAGCAAACTTCATAAGGATTCCGAACATGAACATCAAGATTGGCCTCAGTTACTTCATGACCTTCATTGTGGTGACGCTGACTTTCATTTGGATCGTTGGCGTGCCAACGTCTAACAGTGCTGCTGCTGAGCCAACAATGCGGCTTCTCGACGAGTGTGAGGCACCTGACTGTCCCTTGGGGCCGAGCTTCCCCCTGGGGTGCTGCCCCGGGTGCGATCGCGAGTGTCGAAACTACTGCCGCGTCTGGGACGACTGGTGGTGCTGCACAGAGGACTGCGACGCGGAGTACGAGTTTGGCACGCCCGAGCACCTCGAGTGCGGGGAACGGTGCGGTGTGGAGACTGGTTACGACGACGCCCTTGGCATCTACAATGACTGCTGCGAGGCGCAGGATGAACCGCAGAACTAGCCGCATGCTCCGCAACAGGCGCGAAACTCTGGGATCGGCCGATCGATTGATCGGCCGATCCTGTTTTGTGCCCTAGAGTCAATCGAAGATATTGGATTGCACGAAACTCTTTCATGGCCCTTCCTCTTCAACTAGTTCTCCAACATCCGGAATACTGGGGCGGCCGCGGGCGTCCAGTTCAATTTCGTCGAGCCGGCGGATGAACTCGATGAGAGCGATCTTCGATCGCGTCGACAGACGATCATGAGGAGGCATTACGTTGCCGTACCCTACAACGATCTCGCGCCCGGGCACGTTCAGGGAATCTAAAATGTAGTTCTCATCAACCACACGGCTGTTGCCGTCGGCAAACTGCCGTTGCCCACCCTGCACTAGCAGTTCATGCGTATCCCACAGAGACGGACCCTGAAGTCGAATGCCCGGCTGCACTGTGTGGCACTGCATGCACGTGCTCAAGTATATGCGGCCTCCAGCGAGGTACAGTTGCTCCTCGGCCACTTCGTCAATCCACTGCGCCCGCCGCTCGATCTCCTCCTCGAACTTACCTTCTTCAAGTACGATCACCCGCGCCAGCATCTGCGAGTGCTCGGTGCCGCAGTATTCCGCGCAGAACAAGTCGTACTCACCCGGCCGCGTCGCTGTGAACCAGACCTGTGTGAATCGACCCGGCACAACATCCTGCTTGACGCGGAAGGCGGGAATGAACAGCGAGTGCAGCACATCTTGTGAGGTCATGATGAGCCGCACCGGCCGATTTGCCGGCACGACAAGTTCGGCCGTTTCCCGAGCGCCATTGCGGTGCTCGAAGCGCCATGACCATTTCTGGGCCGTCACGTTCACTTCGTACGCCCCCACCGGCGGCGTGGAAGCGATGATGTACCCCTGCATCCCGTAGTAGAAGATCACGATCACCAGGATCAGCGGAATGATCGTCCACGTCAGTTCAAGCGCGGTGTGGTGTGTCGGCGATTCTTCAGGACGGCGACCGTTCGTACGGCGGTACTTGAGCACGAAGATCACCAGCAGCGCAACGATCAGGACGAAGAAGAAAATCGAAATCCACGTGATGACGTTGAAGACGAAATCGATCTCCGGCGCGAGCGTGGATGCCTGTTCCGGCATCCAATAACTTCGTACTCCCGGAACAACTTCCGATGGAGCAGGCGTCGCCGCAAGTGTCGCAAAGATGGTGTTGAACAAGGTCACGTGGAAGAAATCAAGGTCAGAGGTCAGAGATCAGCCGCTTGCGGCTTCGCATCGTCCGAAGGCGTGTGGTCATGCCGCGTTCCCCGAAGCCAAAGCACAAACAAACCGCTTGCCAGCAGCATCATCGTCAGCGCGCCGCCGGCCCGCATCACCTTCCAGGCGACGGGGACGTAACTGTTCGCATCCGGATCCCACTGAAAGCAGGTGAACAGGAGAATTTTGTCCATGGGCGAGCCGACCTTCCCTCCTGACGCTTCAACGAGCGCCAGCCGAAGGTCGCGCGATTGAAACATCACGCCGTCCATGTACTTCGAAATCACACCATCCGGCGTGATGAAGACGATCGTGGCGGTATGAGCGTACTCGCCCGTCTTCTCATCGTACTTGTAGTTGAAGCCGACCGCCTCGGCGAGTTGCTTGATGTTCTGCTCTGAGCCGACATGAAAATGCCAGCCGTCGTCTGCCTCGCGGCCATACTTCATCATGTAAGCGTTCTTGAACGCCAGCGCCTGCCGCGGCGACTCTTCCGGATTGATGCTGACAGTGACGATCTCGAACTCATCACCCGCAGTCCACTCAAGCTCCTCCAACCCCCCCACCAACCCCTCAAGCGTCAGGTGGCAGAGCATCGGACATGTGTAGTAGTTCAGCGTCAGGATAATCGGCTTGCCGGCGCCTTCGTCGCCGAGATACTTCCCAAGCGTGACGGTCTCGCCGCTTTCGTTGGTGAACGCAAGGTCAAGCGGCAGCCGTTCCCCCAGTCGCTCGGTGACTCCCACCTCTTCAAGTTCCTTCGGCGTCAGCTGCGCAGCTGCGACGGAGCAGAGACCGGCGGCACCGATCGCCGCACTGCAGGCCGCCACCGCACGCGATCGCCATCCCGACCCGAAGAAGCGCTGCGTTCTGAACATGCGATGTGTCATCGGCCGAACTCCTCAATGACATCCTCCATGGCTTGATCAAGCGGAATCACCCGCGCGCGAATATGATTGCCGCCCGCTTGGCGCTCGACCCACGACGGCTGCTCAACGAAGTGCCGCTGTTGCCGCTCGCGATATCGAGCAAGCTCAACCGGCATCGGCTGGTGCAACTTCGCCTCGTTCTCTTCCTTCTGCGCGTTGTAGTAGAGCGCGGTGAGCCCGAAGATGATCACGACGAACAAGACCACGCCGACCGCCCCGACCAGCCAAGTCGAGGACGGAATGGGGTCTTCGTGATCGCCGATGTTGTGTTCGTGGTGTTCCAAGGATCAGGGGTGAGGGATAAAGTGAATGCGTTTGGTTCGCAATTCGGGGTCAAGCGTTCTCGAATGCAAGCGACTCGTTCAGGCGGGGATCGCCTTCGGGAATGAGCGACGACTTGCCTAATTGTCTGACTGTCATCGCAGCGAGCAAGCCGAGCATGCCGATGAGCAGCGCTAGATCAAGGATATGCGCGCGAAAGCCCACGTCGAGGTTCGTCACACTCGCGATGAATTCATCATGTGTCGTCGCGTTCATCAGCGCCTCGGCGGGCACCGTTGGCATGACAAGCCAGTAGATGTCAATCACGTGCATCAGAACCATCCATGCGCCCACGGCGCCGAGAATCGGCCTCATCCGTTTCGTATGCTTCGTGATCAGAATGATGAACGGCGCCATGAAGTGTCCCACAAGCAGCAGAAGCGCGACCGGAGCCCAGCCATGCACCGTCCGGGCGAGGAACCAGCCGGTTGTCTCCGGCAGGTTGGCGTACCAGATGAGCATGTACTGGCTGTACGCGATGTAGGCCCAGAACACGATGCCGAACGCAAAGAGCAGCTTGCCGATATCCTGGTAATGCTCCGCCGAAATCTCATGCGTTGCCTTGCCCCCCCGATTCATGAGGTACGTCGTCACCGCAAGAATGCCGAAGAATCCGGTGCAACTCGTGGCAAAGAAGTAGACGGGGAACATGGTGCTGAACCAATGCGGCTCAAGCGACATGACCCAGTCGAACGCGGCAAAGGTCTGCGTCGCGGCATAAAAGAGCATCGACAACGGCGCCCACTTTTCGAGTTTGCGCGTGATGGCGATGTCGCCCGTCGCATCCTGCGCGATTGAATTGCGCACGAAAAAGTTCGCAATGAACGCCCAGATCGCAAAGAACGCCGCCGCACGGATCAACCAGAACCACGGCACGTGCGCGATCTGCTCCCAATGATGGGTCGCCTCGTCCTCGACAGCGGCGGTTACGCCAAAGAAGAATGGCGACTTGTGAAGGAGCAGTTCATCGACATGGCCGTCATGCACCACGTGCATCCAGTGATACAAGTCCGTGGTGAACGTCGCCACGACTATCGGGATGAACAGAATCCATATCCAGCGGAGATTGCTGGCGAAACCCTCAGCAATGCGCCGAACGACGACGCTCCAACCGGCCCTCACGATGTGATGAAGAACGGTGAAGAACAACCCGCCCAACGAGATCGTCAGAATGACGATGAACGCGAACAGGTAGGACTTCGCCGCCTGATGCCAGTTGCCACTGAGCAGCCCGAGAAGACCCGAAATCAAAAGCGCAACGACGCCGGCTGCGAAACTCATGCGCGAAACGGTGGTGCCGACATCGCCGAGCCGCCTCGACTCCGCCGGGCCGAGCGTTGCATGTGCATGTGCCGCGCTCATTGGGCTTGCTCCTCTCCTTGTTGATTCGTTTCATCCTCCAGACCGACCGGACCGAGGATTTCGACCTCGGCGCTTTGGCTGCGCTGCAGCGCCTTGATGTAGGCGACGATCGCCCAACGATCTGCGACCGGGATGAGGTGGCCGTACGGCGGCATGTTGCGCACCCCGTAGGTGATGGTCTGAAAGAGCTGGCCAACCGGCATCTCGATGATCTGCGGCTCGTGCAAGTTCGTAGCGGACACCCATGTTGTTTGATTGGTGCCTGCCGACTGCAGCATCATGGCTCTTTGATTGACGATCCCGTCGCCGTAGCCGGCGTACCCATGGCAGAGCTGACAGTAGATGTTGAACCGCTCCTGCCCACGTTCGATCAATGCGCGATTTACTTGAATCTGCTGCGGGAAGGATTCTGCCGGGCCCGGCCCTTCGTCTGTCTCAGCCATGCCCTGGTAGTAGTGCGGGTCATCCATCAGGTCACCTCGAGCGACGGTGCCTTCGACCTGCGGCCGCATGCCGCGGCCGTCCGCAAACATCGGATTCGCGGACTGCGCGCCGAATCGATGCTGCACCCCCATGTCCTGCATCAAATGAACGCGCGGCACGTCACGGTAGGTCGCGCGCAGGCGCGCGATCAACGCCGGCGGAATCATGGCCAGGATCACCATGATCAGACCTGCGTAGAGGAAACCTTTTGGAATGCGTTGGAGGGACAAGGAGGGAGTTAGCTGTTAGGAGTTAGGTGTTGGGTGTTAAGTGTTAGGTGTTCGTGGTCGCTTGCGGCTTAGCGCGGCCAATGGTTACTCTTCCAATGCTTCAATACTCACCGGCGAAAGCGATTCGAGCAGTTCCTGTGTCTTGGACTTATGAAACTTCGGATCCTTCGCTTCAACGACGAGGAAAAAGCGATCATTGGTGCCACGTCCGAAGCGAAGCGACTTGAAGACCGGGTGGTACAGCCGGGGCAGGCCATTGAGCAGCAACATGCCTCCCACAGCGGTGAGCGCTGAGAGCAGAATCGTCAATTCGAAGATGACCGGAATGAACGCGGGGAGCGAGAACAACGGCTTGCCGGAGACAAAGAAGTCATACCCGCGCACCGGCACCAGAAGCCAGAAATCAAAGTTCGTTCCGTTGGTGAACCACTGAACGAGCAGGCCGAGGATCGCACCCGTCATGCCTCCGAAGAAGACCAACACCGGCAGGATGGTCGGCTTAACGCCCATCGCTTTATCCAGCCCGTGAACAGGGAACGGGGTGTGACAATCCCACCATCGGAAGCCGGCTTCACGCACCCGCTCCGCAGCGGACACGATCTGAGCCGGCGTCTCGAACTCGGCTATCAAGCCATACAACCGCCCCGGCACCGGGGAACGATGCGCCTGATGGTCGGGCATGGGATCGGGTGGTAAGGATGCCATTGCGTGCTGGATACTGAAAACGGTGTACTTACGAAAAGCTCATTCTTCTGGAGCCGCGCGGCGTGAGCCCGCGCGGTGTCCTGCGACTACTCATGCCGCCGCGCCTCCGATTCGGTCTTTCGCGGCTGATACTCCGCGTGAAACTTTGAGACGTGTTCTGCTTCGTCCGGATGCCAGTGCGGGTCGGCCTGCGGCATGACCGCCTTGACCTCGGCAATGGCGATAACCGGCAGATATCGAATGAAGAGCAGGAACAGCGTCATAAACAGGCCGAAGGTGCCGATGAATGTCGCGGCATCAACCCAAGTCGGCGAGAAGTAACCCCATGAACTCGGCAGGAAGTCCTGCGCGAGGGAGGAAATGACGATCACAAATCGCTCAAACCACATGCCCACGTTCACAACGAGCGAGATGAGGAACATGAACGGAATGCTCCGCCGCGCCCACTTGAACCAGAACACCTGCGGGGCGATCACGTTGCATGACATCATGATCCAGTAGGCCCAGGCATACTGGCCGAAGGCGCGGTTCACGAACGCAAACGTTTCATACATCGCGCCGGAGTACCACGCGACGAAGAACTCCATGATGTACGCGTAGCCGACCATCGAGCCCGTAAGCAGGATGATCTTGTTCATGTTCTCAAGGTGACGCAGCGTGATGAAGTTCTCGAGGCCCCAGATCGCGCGGGCGGGCACGGCAAGCGTTACAACCATCGCAAAGCCGGAGAAAATAGCGCCGGCGACAAAGTACGGCGGGAAGATCGTCGTGTGCCAACCGGGCAACTGCGAGACGGCGAAGTCGAACGACACGACCGAGTGGACCGAAAGCACCAGCGGCGTCGAAAGCGCGGCTAGCAGCAGGTATGCCCGTTCGTACCGGTGCCAATGTCGGTTCGAGCCGCGCCAACCCAGTGAAAAAAGGCCATACGCAATCGCCTTGATGCGGGTCGTCGCCCGGTCGCGCAGCGTCGCCAGGTCCGGGATCATGCCGGTGTACCAGAACAACAGCGAGACCGTGAAGTAGGTCGAAACCGCGAACACGTCCCACAGCAGCGGCGATCGGAACTGGGGCCACATGTCCATCTGGTTTGGAATCGGGAACACCCACCAGATCACCCAGATGCGACCGACGTGGATCGCCGGGAACAGTCCCGCGCACATGACGGCAAAGATCGTCATCGCTTCGGCGAAGCGGTTGATGGCCGTGCGCCATCTCTGCCGGAAGAGGAACAGAATGGCGGAGATCAGCGTGCCGGCATGGCCGATACCGACCCAGAACACGAAGTTCACGATCGGGAAACCCCACATCACCGGGTGGTTGTTGCCCCAGACGCCCACGCCGGTGGCGAGCAGGTACATGACCGACGCCCCGAGCATCCCGAGCAGGCCAAGCGAAATGGCGAACGCGATGTACCACGCCATTGGCGGGCGCGGCGACTCATTCACCGAGAGGATCTCCTCGGTCACTGTGTCAAAGCGATCGTGCCCGAGCACAAGCGGCGCTCGCCGGCGCGGATCGTCGAAGGTGTTGTCGATTACGAGAGTTGACAAGGAGAATGAGGTTAGGAGTTAGGAGTCAGGAGTCAGGTGAGAAGCTTGTGGGGCCGGAAGATGAAAGCCGGGATGTGCCTCATGTTCGCGGATTTCGAATCTTGCCGAGGTACCGTGTCCGTGGTTTGGTGTTCAGTTCTTCCAGCAGTTGAAAGCTGCGCTCGCTCTTATGCAGCTGTGAGACGCGACTGTTGGGATCGAGCAGGTCGCCAAAGACGATCGCGTCGGCCGGGCACGCCTGCGCGCAGGCGGGTACGACTTCCCCGTCAGGAATCGTCGGCCTCTCCGCACGACGTTCGTCTTCGCCCTTGCGCACCCACTCATTTTTTGCTTTGATCCTGGCCCGGGTGATGCGCTGGACGCAGAAGGTACACTTCTCCATGACGCCGCGGCTGCGGATCGTCACTTCCGGATTCATCTGCATCTGATGCAGCGGCTCAGGCGCAGCTTGAGCGCGGCCGTAATACTCCGGCGAGACGTGGATCGCGCCGGTTTCCCGGAGCGGCCGGCGACGCATGAAATCGAAGTAGTTGAATCGGCGCACTTTGTACGGGCAGTTGTTCGAGCAATAGCGTGTGCCGATGCAGCGGTTATAGACCATCACATTCAGGCCGTCCTTGTCATGCACCGTCGCCGCGACCGGGCAGACCTGCTCGCACGGCGCGTTCTCGCAGTGCTGACATGGCATGGGCATGAAGCCGACGGAATCCGGCCGTTCTTCGCTTCGCCCCTTAAAGTAACGATCAATCCGGATCCAGTGCATCTCGCGCTGCTGGATGACCTGATCCTTGCCCACGACTGGAATGTTGTTCTCTGCCTGACATGCGACGATGCACGCACTGCATCCGGTGCATGTCGAGAGATCGATCGACATGGCCCATGCATAGGCATTGGCCTCCCTCGCCCCCTTGAAGTCGTTCGCCGAATGGAACGGGAAGTTTTCCTCCCATTGCGAGAGTCGATGCGCGACGTGCAGGTTCTTGGGGTGCTTGGCAAACTCGCCACCGCGCTCGATGAAATCTTGACGGGTGGTTTCGCGGAAGATGGTCGGCAGACGATCGCGCAAGCCGCCATAGGCGCTGTCGGCTGTGGAACCGACCGCGTGATGATCCTGTGTGATCGCAAGCTTGTAACGTCGACCGAGTCTGCGAATGCTCGCTGTCGCAAACCCCAGATGGGAGGTCGTGCGCAAGGGGTAGGCGTCAACACCGGCACCCTCGGCAATTCGGCCGTCACGGAGCCGCCTGCCATATCCCAGTGCAATCGAAGCAGAGCCGCGATGATGGCCGGGCAGCAGAACGACAGCCGCTTCGACGGCGCGATCTCCGACTCTCACTTCAACCATTTCGTATCCGTCGCCTCGGCTTCCCCTTTCGATGCCCAGCTCCTCAGCATGCGCCGGATTGAGAATGAGAACGTTGTCCCAGGTGACCTTCGTCATCACGTCGGGCAATTCCTGGAGCCAGCCGTTGTTGGCGAAACGGCCGTCGTGAATCTTCTGGTCACGGATGAATACGACTTCGAGTTGCGCCGCGTCACCGGATGCATTCTGCCACGATTCGCGAAGCGTCCGCAGATGCGCCGGCGCTTCCTGCCAGAGGACGCGAGGCGTGACAAGAGCCGCCGCTGAATTGGCCACTACGCCATCGTGCAATGCGCGACGCCAAACGCGGTCACGATCGCCGGCAGAGGTTCCAGTCAGGCCGGCGAAGGTCTGCTGAACGATCTCATGCCCCGATGTCTCCTCACGGATCATGACCGCAAGTAGCTCAATCGGGCTCAAGCCGCCAAAGAGAGGTTCAATCAGCGGCTGCGTGACCGACACCGTCCCGTCGTATGCTCGTGCATCAGACCACGTTTCGAGGTAGTGCGCACGATTGACGTGCCAATCCGCGAGTTCACTTGTTTCATCGAAGTAATCGCTCAGGTGAACGACGGCTCCACCACCCTGCTTGAACTCGGCAATCGCGTTGGCGAAGTCAACATCACCGGGGGCGCTATACACCGGGTTGCCGCCGATGATGACGAGCGTATCAACGCGCCCGCCGCGCATCTCTTCGACCAGGCCGGCGAGGGTGCGTGCGTGCGGCGAAGCATCGTCGGGCTCGGCGGTGTAAGTCACCGTCTCACCAACGTTCCCGAGCGCTTCGTTGAGCATGTGCGCAAGCAAGTGGACTTGCGGCGGCTGATTACGCCCGACCGTGATGACGCTCGCCCCGCGATTGGCTTCAAGGTCGGCAACGATGCGATCGACGAAGGCGTCCACCTCCGGGAGATTGACATCCTCAAACGCGGCGGCGGCCTGCTGAACGTTCGCTTGCGCGCCGCCCAACACGCGCGCGGCAATCTTTGCCGCAACAACGCCGATATCCGCGCTGCGCACAGCCAGCCGCTCATCAGCGTTGGCGCCTGTGAGAGAATGCGTTGCCTCGCAGACGTACAGCCGGTTCATCGTGCGCTGAGGGCCGTCTGCCCTGCGCATCGAAGCAAAGTCTTTCGTATGCGCGATCGCATTCGGGTGCGCCAGGAGGAAGTCCGAGTCCAACGAGACAATCACCCGCGCAATATCGAAGTGATAGTGTGAACGGAAGGCATGGCCAAAGGCCGCCGCAGAGCCAAGCAATTCATTGTCATTGCAGAGCGCTTCGTACTCGTGCCATTCTGAAAGCGGGTATGTCTCAGCCAGTCGCCGCCGCATTGCAAGGACGCTTGGAGAGCGTGTCGCTTCACTCAGAATGGCGAGCCGCCCACCGCTCGTGCGCCCGCGCAGCGGCTCAAGTCGATCCTCCATCCACGCGCGGAACTCTTCAAGCGTCTTGCGCTCGCCGTTGTGGCGCGGGAAACGGCTGCGATCGGGATCGTACAGATTGAGGATGCTCGCCTGCGAGATCGCGTCGGTGCGGCCGCGCGTCGTCGGATGTTCGGGGTTCCCTTCGATTTTGATCGGCCTGCCGTCATAGCTGGTCGCCAGCAGCCCGTACCCGACTCCTGCGATCTCCATGGTCGTGGCGTACTGCACCGGAACGCCAGGCATGCGACCGTCGGGACGATTCGAATAGGGCACGATGTGCTGTACCGGCCAGCGGCGACAACCGCTCATGCCGACGCCAGCAAGCGCCATCGACGCTGCCATGATCCGCAGGAAGTGACGCCGATCACCTGAATCGAGCAGTTCCGTTGCGCCCGCCGGAAACTCGTCATGCAGAAACTCGCGAAACTCCGGCGAATCGGCCAGTTCATCCAGCGATCGCCAGTACTCCGGACCGCTCTGGCTCTGGCTCTGGCTCTGGCTCTCGCTTGCCGCGTGTCGGCTTTCGCCTGACGGCAATGAGCAAGGGGCATTCGGCGACGCCTGCCGAGTGCCGTGTGCCGTGTGCCAATTGCCATTGTTCTGATTCACCGGTGACATGCGGAGCAATCCTGCGAGGGTTGGATCTTGTGAAACTCCCGCCACTGTTCCCCAAACTCTTCGCGCGTCATGCGCTGCGCATCGGGTGTTGCTTCGAAATCCCAGGCGAGGTTGGTGACGTCAGCGGGATTGCGTAACACCGGGTCAGGGTTCCGGTGACACTCAAGGCACCATGACATCGACAGCGGCTCTTGCTGATGCACAACTTCCATGCGGTCGATTCGCCCGTGACACTCAACGCAGCTCACGCCACGCGTCACGTGAGCCGAGTGATCGAAATAAGAGAAGTCCGGCAGGTCGTGGACGCGGACCCATTGCACCGGGACGCCTTCCTCATAGCTCTTCCAAATCATATCAAGGTTGGGGCTACCGGCATGAATCTGGGTGTGGCATCCCATGCACGTCTGCGTCGCGGGGACAGACGCTCTCGCAGTATGCTCGACGGTGTTATGGCAATAACGGCAGTCCATGCCCAAGTCACCTGCATGAAGCGCGTGACTGAACGGTACGGGCTGCTGCGGCCGGTACCCCACATCCTTCGTCAGCGGGCTGAACCCGTATGCCACCACATACACCACATAGAGTGGCGCGACCGCACCGATGATGAGTGCGGCGGGGAGGAGAAGATTTGCCCAAGGTGGGAAGACGAAGTGGTAACGGGCCATCACTCTGTGCCTTTTTTCACAAAGTCGCGCGGAAGCGAATCGTACTCATCCTGCCGGGCTTGTCAACCGGCCTTGAAACATGCAGATTCTTCAATGCAAAAAGGAGAGGTAAGACGCAGAACTTGGTCTCAGGAGGAGAGCCGGTCGCAGAAGCGGGTCGGCGCAACGGCATACTACTGCAAAATCACCATGCTGGGGACGATGCCAACAGTTGTCCCCAAAACGAGAAGACCGTCCAACGCAGACCCGAACAAATGCCTGCCTTTCGACGGCGCGATCGAATGTCGGTCACTTTCTTTGCCGATGCTGCAATGCAGAGGTAGAGTACAACCGGAGCAAAAGCCACTCGATGCAAGGCAAAGCCCTCAAACTTCTGCTGATCCTCCAGTTCGCAGTCATGGTGGGGATGCCTTGCCGGTGCATCTTCGCGCAGCTGCGTGCGCCGGATCGTGCCGCTGCGAGCGATTGCTGCCGTGGCGGCTCATGTGGAATCGCGATCGCGCAGGATCAGTTCGCAGCCGCTGATGAACTGACGGTTGAACTTGATCCAGATTCACAACGTCACAGGTTCTGCCCTGGCTGTCTGCTCCCGGACCTTGCGCCTCCACCGCTTGACCCGGCTGACGACTGCTCACATGCCAGTGTCGGCGTGGCTTCAGTCAGTGCACACGTGGAACCACTCGCCGCGCTTCCCAACGCGACTGACCAGCGACTCGCGTTGAACGCGCAGCGCGCGGCGCCGCATACCAGCAGTCTGCTGCGCCTGCACTGCGCGCTCATCTTGTAGCAACAGGCCCATATTGTGCAGCATGCCGACGACCGCAAGGCCGATCGCCTTCGCTGCACCTGCGCGCCGGACCAGCTGCGCGGCTTGTCGGGCGTGAGCACCCGTTTCTTCAATCTCTACGAGCGAGTATGGCAGACATCAACGATCTCAGGATCGACCATCATTCCATCAAATCCCGTCGCGCCGGTCCTGGCACGGGCGCGATCGCATTGATTGTTCTGACGGCCCTCGCACTGGGTGCAGTTGGAGGATGGTTCGCGCGGAGTCCGAAGAGTATCGGCGAGGCGCGCTCGGCTCAGCCGCCTACAGGCCGGGAACTGCCAATCGACGCGCCCCCAAATCAATCCAGCCAGCCCCGTTCAAGTAGCTCGTTTACCGCAGCCGGCTATATCGAGGTGATCCCGCCGGGCAGCCGTGTTATCACCTCGTTGATCTCCGGCGTCATCAGCGCAATCCACATCCGGGAAGGCGAGGCGGTCCGCTCCGGCCAGGTGGTCGCAACGCTCGACCAATCGTTGATCGAACAGGATCTGGCCCGCAGCGAGCGCGAAGTGGCGATACTGCAAGCGCGGTTGGACCGTCTGCTGGCCGGTTCATTGCCGGAAGAAATCGCCAAAGCTGAGGCGCGGGCTAAAGCGGCAGCTCAGTTCGTCGAAATCGCTCGCCTAAAGCTCAAGAACGACCGTGAACTGTCGCGTGACGGCGTGGTCTCACAGCGAGCCCTCATGCAATCCGAGTTGGAACTGGTCCAGGCGCAACTCAGACTCGCCGAAGCCCAGGCCGATCTCGAGCTTGCGCGAATGGGCACGAGAGCGGAAGACATTGAAATTGCTCGGGCCGAACTCGCCAAAGCACAAGCGGAGCTCGATCGCTTCGATTGGCAGCTCAAGCAGTGCGAAGTCAAAGCGCCGATGGACGGCATTGTGTTCGAACAGCTGGCGCAGCCGGGCCAATGGCTAACCGTCGAGTCGGCCGTGGCGACCATCTTCGACCCAAAGGCCCTGCAAGCATGGGTTGACGTCAATCAGCGCGACCTGCCTCGGATCGCGATCGGGCATCGCGTCACCTTGCTCGCCGATGCCGCACCCGGCAACCCGTTTGAAGGCAACGTCGTTCAGATCATGCCCCGCGCCAGCATCGAACGCAACACCGTGCGCATCAAGATCGCTATCGAAGGCGGACCGGATGCACTGCGACCTGACATGAGTTTGAAAGTGACCTTCCATGACTGAGTTCAACACGAAGCTCCAGCCACACGCAAGCGGCGCTTCACCCGCACCGGGGGCAGGCGGCGCCGAGACCGCGCTGGTACAGATCGAGCAGCTTCACAAGACTTATCGAAAGGGTGATGTCGAGATCACGCCGCTCGCAGGAGCTGATCTGATGGTCGAGCGTGGCGAGTTTTTCGTTCTTATGGGTCCATCAGGCAGCGGAAAATCAACCCTCCTGAATCTCCTCGCCGGCATCGATCGCCCGACGCGCGGCCGGGTGCTCATCGACGGAGAGGCGATCAGCGCGTGGAGCGAGAACCGGCTTGCCGATTGGCGTACTCGGTCGATCGGCTACATTTTTCAACAGTTCAACCTGATCCCGGTCCTGACCGCCTATGAGAATGTAGAGCTCCCGTTGCGGCTCCTTTCTCTTTCGCGCGCCAAGCGCAAGCAGCTCGTCGCGGCCGCGCTGGAGCTCGTCGGGATCGGCGATCGCGCGGAGCACTACCCCCGGCAACTCAGCGGTGGACAAGAGCAACGCGTCGCCATCGCGCGCGCGATCGTCACCGATCCGCTCATCCTTCTCGCTGACGAACCCACCGGCAATCTTGACCGAGATTCAGCTGCCGACATCATGAACCTGCTCTCCCAACTCAACACGCGCCTTGGGAAAACCATCGTCATGGTGACGCACGATGCCGCGGCAGCATCCCACGCCACGCGCATCATGCACCTCGACAAGGGCGCGCTCACGCCACACAAGCCTGGGCACAGCGCAGAAGCGGCAAAGCTGCCACCAAGCGACGCCCCGGGTGCGCCTTCTCAACAAGACACTGGGGCAGTGCATTCATGAAGTTCCTCCGCTACATCATTGCCAACCTCGTGCGCCGCCCACTGCGCACCGGCCTGACCGCACTCACCATCGCAGCGTCGATCTTCATCTTCAGCGCGCTGCTCTCACTTGATCGCGGCGTTGACCGCATGGTGGCGGAGACCGGCGGAGAACGGATCATTGCCGTCTTCGACAAATACAAGGCGTGTCCGCCTGACTCAAAGCTTCCGGCGCGCTACCGCGATCGCATAGAGGAACTCGATCATGTTGTGGAAGCCATGCCGGTGCGCTTCTTGCTCTCCAGCTGCCAGATGGTGACCGATCTCGTTGCAGTGCATGGGATCGAGCCGGATCGCTTGCGCCGCTTCCGCGCGTTTGAGCTTGACGATGCGGCCTATGACGCCTTTGCAGCGGATCGCGGCTCCGCCATTGTCGGCCGCGCTGTCGCCAACAGGTACGGCTGGAGGATCGGCGACTCCGTCACCTTGCAACAGCTCCGTGGCGTCTCGTTCATCATCAGCGGCATCTTCGATGCCCCGGGCAGCAGTCTCGAAGCGGCCATCCTCGTCGATCGGGAATATCTCGAATATGCCATCGACGAGATTGGCATCGCAACAATGATGCTCGTGCGCGTCGATGATGAATCGAACATCGATCAAGTCAGCACGGCCATCGATGATCTTTTCAGCCGAGATGTCGCGCCAACACGCTCCGGTCCTGAGCGAGCATTCATCGCTTCCCTGATTGACGACTTCAGCGGCATGGTGGAGTTTGCGCAGATGATCGCCTACGCAGCGCTTGCCTTGCTGCTCGCAGCGGTTGCCAACAACGTGTCGATGGGATTGCGCGATCGAATGCGCGAGGTGTCGATACTCAAAACGATAGGCTTTCGACGATTGCATATTGCAAGGTTGATGATCGCGGAATCCGCCGCCCTCGGTTTAGCGGCCGCGCTCATTGGGTGTTTGGCCGCGCTCGCAGTGATTGTCTTTGGAGACTATGCCATCAGCATCGAGGGTTACACCATCGTGCCGCATTTCTCCGCCGGCAATGCCCTGGCGGGGATTGTGGCCGGGGCGTCGCTGGGCGCGCTTGGCGCCGTCTTGCCTGCGCTGCGGGCGGCGCGCGTACCCATTGTCGAGGGATTGAGGGACGCCGGATGATGCGACTGCCGCTCATGTACAACCTGCGTTCGATCGCAGCCCGACGCGCGCGGACCGCGCTGACCATCGCCGGGATCGCGGTCGTCATCTTCATCGCGGTACTCATGAGCGCGCTTTCGCGCGGCCTGATCTCGAGCGCGCAAACAACCGGTTCGCCTCGCAACGTCATGGTCTTCAGCCGGGGCGCGGAGATGGTCGAGTTCTCGGCCGTAAGCCCTGCGGACGAGTTGCGGCTGCGCAACGCGCCGAATGTCGAGCTCGCCTCGCCGGAGATCTCAGTCAACACGCTCGTCTCGCTGCCGGGTCATCAAGGGGACGATCTACGCGATCGTCGTTTGATCGTGCGAGGAGTATCTGACCTTGCGCCCCTTGTGCATGAGCAGGTTGCGCTGATCGAAGGTCGCTGGCCTTCACGGGGCAACGAGGTCGTTGTGGGCGCGCTTGCCCACGCCAAGTTGCGCCTGCCAAAGGAACAGCTTGCGATCGGACGAACGATCGCATTTGAAGGCGACGACTGGACGATCGTCGGCATGTTTGCCGCCAGCGGAACCGCGTTTGAGGCAGAAGCATGGACGCATGTTGACGATTTACGCACTGCGACGCGGCGCGATGATTACTCCATTGTCGTACTTCGCGCCGCGGATGCGAACGCGGCACGGGACATCGTATTCGACCTCTCTATGCGCACCGATGTTCTCGTTGAGCCGCGGCTCGAAACAGCGTACTACGCAGCGCACGCACAGCGGCTCAGCCGCATTCAGAGCATCACGATGGCGACATCCCTCATCCTCGTGATCGGCGGCGTCCTCGCCGGCATGAACACAATGTTCAACTCGATCCTCGGCCGCGTGCAGGAAATGGGCGTTCTGATGGTGCTCGGCTATCGGCGCGGCTCGATCCTGGCCTCGTTCATGCTCGAATCACTCCTGCTGAGCATGATTGCGGGAATGATCGGCGTGGGCGCGGGATTGTTCCTGAACGACCTGCCGATGGCAGTTCCCATGGCCGCATTCCGCTTTGCCGTTGATCCCATAACGATCGGATTTGGATTGACGCTCGCGTTTGGAATTGGTGTTTTCAGTGTTATGCTTCCAATGTGGCGCGTTTCCCGGCTTTCAGCGGCCGAAGCGCTGCGAAACTCGTATTCGTGACTTGAGAGGAGTACCCATGCGAAATGTGCGTTCAACAGTCGGTCTGGTCCTCATGTCGTTGACGCTCACTTGCATCGCGCTCACCGGCTGTGAGCCCGCGGCCGAGAACAGCGCGTCGACTGCCAACCAGAATGAGCCCACTCCCATCGACAAGATCGCTCCAGAAGGGGCGATCGATCGGCCGATCGTGTGCGTGTCGGAGATTGCAAAGGACGCCAACTCACACGCCGGGCGCGTTGCCGTGCGCGGCGTTGTCTCCAAGGTGTTCGCCGATCGCCGAGCATTTACCGTCGCCAACATCGTCGAGGGCGCAACCTGCTGCGCCACCGGCTGCGGTGAACATTCCATTCCAGCACGCGTTCCCACTGAACAGTTCGTCGGCGATCTGCCTGAGTTCGCGGAGCGCGTCATCCTGGTCGGCGAGGTCGTTCCCGGAGCAGAGGGTGCGGGCTTCGAGTTCAACATTGAAGAGGTCTGGGCCGACGGCAAACTCCTGATGAAGAAGCAGGTGTGATGCACCGGCTAGCAGACGCTCCACAGGGCGTACTGCCGACACACGGAATCTGACGGTGGGCTGAGCCGCATACGGCGTTCTTCCTGTATGCGCGTTCTCGCATCGGCTCAACTTCGCAATGCGCAGCACGCCGCCCATGCGGCGGCCTGATCGGACCGCACCGCGTTCTATGATCGGTTGGAATGGTCGGCCGCGCTCCAATTGGAAATCGCCCGAAAGGAGGCGGCCCCGACGACAGCGAGCGCGGCCGATTTCATGAGAAGCTCCTGCAGGTGGCCAATCGCACTCGAATCCCGGTTCGAGTTGGCGGCACATGCGCCGTCAACATCTATCTTCGCATGTCGCGCGAGACGAAGGATCTTGATCTCTTTTGCAAACCAAGCGAATACCCGCGTCTGCTCGCTGCCTTTGCAGACGCGGGCTTCAAGACCGAGGTCGAGGATGAACGTTGGGTCGCAAAGGTGATCTGCGATCAGGAATTCTGCGACATCATCTTTGGCTCGGCGAACATGATCGCGCCCATTACCGATGAATGGATGCATGAGCGCTTTCCCGCAACGATTCAAGGCGTGCGGGTGAAACTCCTTCCGCCGACCGAGCTCATCTGGTCCAAATCGTTCATCATGGACCGGAACAGATTCGACGGCGGCGATGTCGCACATCTGATCCTCAAACTTCACCAGCACATCGACTGGAAGCGCCTGCTCACGCACATGGACCAGCATTGGGAAGTGCTCCTGATCCATTTGATCTCGTTCCGATACATCTACCCCTCAGAGCGAGACATCATTCCGCGATGGCTCATTGACGAATTGCTTTCGCGGCTGGGTACGCAGATGCGGCTGCCGTGTTCGAATAAGCGCGTTTGCCGAGGGCGCATCTTCTCACGAGATGACTACCAGATTGACATTGACGAATGGGGCTTTGCTGATCTTGTCGGCGATGACTGGACGCCTTGAATCCGTTGACAGCCATGGTTGCTCAATCGAAAAAACACCGAAAGCCACTCCGAGTCGCAGCGACCGCAGATCTGCATGCGCACCAGACGTACGAGGGCGAATATCGCGCGCTCTTCTCTGAAATTTCTGAAGAGGCCGATGTCCTCGCGCTGTGCGGGGATCTGACCAACCTCGGCCTGCCTGAGGAAGCGGAGCGACTTGCCGCAGACTCTTCCGCGCTCAAGATCCCCTGCGTCGCGGTGCTCGGCAATCACGATCATCAAAGCGGCAAACCCGACGAAGTGAAGCGCGTCCTCGCAAAGGCGGGCATGCATTTTCTAGATGAGGAGTCGTTCGTGCTCGACGGGGTCGGCTTTGCAGGCGTCAAGGGCTTCGGCGGCGGGTTCGGGCCACGCATGCTTTCCTCGTTCGGTGAGGAAGCGACCAAGCGGTTCGTCACGGAAGCCGTGAACGAGGCGCTTGCTCTTGAGCAGTCGATCCAGGCGCTTGACGCTCAGCGCATCGTGGTCGTCATGCATTATTCGCCGGTGGAATCTACCGTTGAAGGTGAGCCGGTGGATATCTATCCGTTTATCGGCTGCTCGCGATTTGCGGAGACCATCGACCGGTATGACGTCGCAGCCGTCTTTCACGGTCATGCTCATCATGGCTCCCCCACCGGCAGGACAACGCGCGGCGCGCCGGTGTACAACTGCTGCGCAGAGTTGCTGCGCAAGCGCGGCAAAAAGCCGTACGTGCTCATCAGTATTTAGAACAGGCGATGACGCGAGCGATGCAGCGGAGGCACGGCGTGATTAGGGTCAAGCGACAATCCTGCGAGCTCCTCGCCGGTGCATAGTCTGAACCTGACGACGTGCGGCACGCAGCAGCGTGCTCACGCCTTTCAAAAGGAGCGCGACACCAATGAAAGCAGTCTGCCTTCACAACCGGGGTGATGTACGCGTGGATGAGGTCGATGACCCGGTCATCCAGGATGCGCGCGACATCATCGTGCGTATCACCTCAACAGCAATCTGCGGCTCGGACTTGCACTTGTACGACTTCTTCGTTCCATTCGTGAAACCCGGCGACGTGCTCGGCCATGAGCCGATGGGCATTGTGGAAGAGGTGGGCTCTGAGGTGCGAACATTCAAGAAGGGCGATCGTGTTGTGGTGCCCTTCACCATCTCGTGCGGCGAATGCTGGTTCTGCCGGCAACACCTGTTCGCCTCTTGCGACCGGACGAATCCGGATCATCAAAAGAAGATCGCTGAAAAGATGCTCGGCCATTCGCCCGCCGGCTTCTTCGGATATTCCCATATGGTCGGCGTCTTCCCCGGCGGTCAGGCCCAGTACATGCGCGTTCCGCATGCTGATGTGGGTTGTTTGAAGATTGATTCAGACCTGACGGATGAACAGGTGCTGTTTCTTTCCGACATCTTCCCCACCGGCTATATGGCTGCGGAGAACGCGCAGATCGAGCCGGGTGACACTGTTGCCGTTTGGGGATGCGGTCCGGTGGGACAATTCTGCATTCAGAGCGCGTGGATGCTCGGCGCGGGTCGCGTCGTCGCCATTGATTGCGTGCCTGAACGTCTTGATATGGCGTATGAAGTCGGCCATGCCGAAACGATCAACTTTTTGGAAGAAAATGTCTATGAAACGCTCCAGGCCATGACGAATGAACGCGGTCCGGATCGATGCATCGATGCAGTCGGCGCGGAATCACACGGGTGGGGCGGCTTCGATGCGGTGTATGACAATGTGAAATCGAAACTGGGGCTGGCGACGGATCGAGCGCATGCGCTGCGCGAGGCGATCTACTGTTGCCGCAAGGCAGGAACAGTTTCCGTGCCCGGTGTCTATGTCGGCTTCCCGGACAAGTTCCCGATGGGGGCTGTGATGAACAAGGCGCTGACGATTAAGACCGGCCAAACGCATGTTCCCAAGTATCACCGCATGTTGCTCGAGCACATCGAGAATGGGGATATCGATCCATCGTTCGTCGTCACGCATCGCGTCCCGCTCGAGGAAGCGCCTGAGGCGTACCGCGCGTTTCGCGATAAGGAGGACGGCTGCATCAAGGTCATCCTTCAGCCGTAGTTTCTGACAAGCGACGTTGTTCCCAATCCGAGCGAACGTAACCTGCAACTGAGGCAACGCAATGGTGACGAGAGTTATACATTCGGGGGCTGAGGCGACGATCGGCAAAATGAGCCGCCAGCCGCAGCGGAATGCCGTCTCTGTACCGGAGGATGTGCACGCGCCCGCGCCGACACCGCCGATCAAGCCGCGAAGGGCTGCGCCAGCCAGACGCGGCATCGCTGGCATCTCCGCAGACGGCGGTGCGAGGATCAAGTCGCACGTCACACTGAGCAAACGACTGACCCGTCAGCATTATGGATTCGACCCTCATACGTGGAAGTACGACCGATTGGCTCGCGGCCTCGGCGTCATGAGCATCGCCTTGGGCACTGCGGAGCTTCTCGCATCCCAGCGTATCGCGCGCTGGCTCGGCATGGAGAGAAGCGCCGCGGTGTTCCGCGCCCATGGTGTGCGCGAGATTGTTCACGGCGCATCGATCTTCGGCCTGGCGGACCCTCGCAAACGAGGCATGGCAGTATGGGCCCGAGTTGCCGGCGATGTCGCTGATGCTGCCACGCTTGCGATGGGCAGAACCCGGGAGAATCCAAAGCGTGATCGCGTCGCTGCCGCACTCGCTGTCGTGGCTGCCATCGCAGTCGTTGACATTGCGTGCGCTGCCTCCTTGGCGCGGCGCAACGGCCATGCCTTCGACTGAAGCGCACTTCGCACACGACTTCGCTAGGGCAGCATGCCCGGCAGCGCAAGCCGCGCGACGAGTTGGCTCAGCAGAAGCGCGTAGATGCCTGCGATCAGATCATCGACGAGAATCCCCCAGCCGGCTGACAGCCGTTGCATGTTGCGCGCGGGCGGGATCTTCACGATGTCGAAGAAGCGAAAGGTGACGAACGCAGTCGCTGCCAGCGCGGCATTCCAGGTCCACGATTCACGATCGACAGGTGCCCGCCACGGCAGGAACAGCAGCGCGATGGCCTGGCCTGCGACCTCGTCTGCAACGACAGCCGATGGATCCTTCCTGCCGAATCGTTGCTCGGCTTCATGCCCGAACCGCACGCATACGATCGCAAAGATCGCGCCCACAAGGGCGATCGCGATATTGACCGCCAACATCTGCGGCCAAAGCAACCAGACCAGCAGCAGCGCGAAGGCCACCGGCGGCAGTGAACCAAACGTCCCCGAAGCGAGCGGCAGTCGCCCCAGGCCAAAGACAGTGAGAAGTTGAATACGCAGGATGTTCAATGGCTTTCGAGCTTCCGAAGCGGTACGAACGAGATCCTTAATCCTTCACTTCATCCTCAGCCAGCGCAGACGACTGACTCCGCGCCAACAAGCGGCGGAGCGCGCTGATGTACGGCGCAGCGGACCACGCCGTCACGATCACCGTCACATACACCAGTGCGCCCTGGAGAATGTAGAGCCACGTCAATTCCGGATAGGTCGGCCGTATGTTGATGGCGGTGAAAAGCACGAACGGGATCGTGATCGATTGCAGAATCATCTTGAGCTTGCCTGCGAGCATCGCAGCGCCGCTTGCTCCCATCGCTTCCATCTCACCGCGAATTGTGGTGACGAGCAGTTCACGTGCGAGGATGACGACGACCATCCATGAGTAAACCCCCGTTGCGGAGATGAGGAAGGCATCATCAATAACGCGATCCGGAATCACGAAGCGCGGCCCGGCCAGGTAGATGAACGCGCCGATCACGAGCACTTTGTCGCAGAACGGATCCATCATGCGGCCGAACACGGATTCGACCTTCCACTTCCGTGCAAGGTAACCGTCCAGGAAATCCGTGAACACACCCACGAGGAACAATGCGATAGCCACGTTCGCCCAAACGACGTTGACTTGCGGATAGCGGTAGAGCGTCAGCGTGCCAAAGAACGCTGCTGCGATGAGAAGACGCAGCACGGTGAGCGCGTTCGGCAGTTGATGCTGTATGACCGCGGCCATCAGCGGCATCGTAGCAGGAGACGACGGTACGCAGCAGGCGCATGCGACGCGCCCGACCCCTGCGGTTCACCGCAGCCGCTCTTCGAGGAACATCTTCATGTGCGCGAAGGATCGCCTCGCCGCCTTCTCGTGAAAGGCGACACCCGGCATGTTGCGCGCGTCTGCGTCAGGATTGGTGAAACTATGCACCGCACCGCCGTAGGCAATCAGATGCCAATCCGCTTTGCTGCGTTTCATCGCTTCAGTGAACGAATCAAACTGCTCCTTCGGAATCAGCGGGTCATCCGCGCCATGCAGCACCAGGATGGCCGCGTCAATGTGCTCATCGTCGCTCTCCCGCGGCGGGGTGAGCGAGCCATGGAAACTCACCACCGCCTTCAGCCCCTTCGCTCCGCTATACGCCAGTTGCAGCGCGGTCGTGCCGCCGAAGCAGAATCCGATGGCTGCAAGATCAGCATCATTGACCTTCTCGTGCCTGACCAGTTGATCGAGACCCGCAGCGGCCCGGCTGCGCATGAGGCGGTAGTTGTCGGCAGAAAACGGCCGGGCCAACTGCGACGCGCGCGTCGGATCATCGGTCCTGATCCCTTTGCCGTACATGTCAAGCGCGAACGCGACGTATCCCAGTGCAGCGATCTCGCGCGCCTTCTGCCTCACGAACTCATTGTGGCCCCACCATTCATGAATAAGCAGTACACCTGGCATCGGCCCTTCGCGCGAATCATCCCATGCGAAGTATCCTTCGAGAACGACATCGCCATGCCGATACTCGACGGCGCGCGTGGTTATCTCAGCATGGGCCGTTGTGGTGAGAAGACAAGCGATGATGAGTAATGCAATGGATCTGGGCATCATGGCGTGCGCTCCTTGCGGCTCGACCCGGGGCGTCGCTCGGTCGCCTTCCGGCGATCTTCGCTCTGCCCCGGCTTGTGTGCAGAGTTCTGAGACATTCTGACTCTCGAAATGGGCCCGGTGGGAGTCGAACCCACACGCCCCTTCCGGGGCTGGGGATTTTAAGTCCCCTGCGTCTGCCGATTCCGCCACGGGCCCGTGTGCTTGCAGAAAGTGTAGGAGCAAACACGACTCTTATGTCAGACGAAGCCCGCTGAGGAAGCGCGCAGATCTGCAACAACATCCTGCCGCGCTCCATGACGCAATGCTTCATCAGGCCTGCGCGGCAGCGTCAACGGATGCGCCTTACAAAAAAATTCGCACGGGCGTCTTCCCTCCATGTTCAGACAGGGCAGACGCCCGCGCGAACGGGCATTGCATCAGATTGGCTCAGATGGGCCTAATGGCGCGATTCAACGAGTTTGAATAGTCCGCCCGGCTGCGCGCCATCGGCGGAATGGTCGATGTTCTTCCGGGCCATGAGAAAGACGCCCGAAGCAAGGACGAGCGTTGCGACGATGAGCAGGCCGGCATAAACGTCGAGCTCTCCTCCGGATCGGCGAATGGGGGCATTGAACTGGGACATGGTCTGGTCTTCTTCTGAAGGGTGGCGTGGTGCAGAATCTCGAGCGAGGATGCGACTGAATCAATCAATACCAGCCCAGGCGCGCACGGTGTCGCCGACATCGACGAGACCCCGCTTGGAGTCTTCAAGCATGAGCACGCCGGTCGAACGAGTGATGTCAACCTCAATGATCCGAACCTTGCCCAGGAAATCCGCGCCCCGGCCGATGGTCAGCGTCCACCCCTCGCGAACGCCGTCACGTGATCCCGCGCCAATTTCAACCAGCGTCTGGTGAGCGGTGCGGCGAATATTGACGACGGTGGTGACCAAGTCGCGATCCGGGATGGAACCCAAGGCGACCGCATCCTGACCATCGCCAAGCGAACCGAACCGTGCGACGTATTCGCTCAGTCGCGACTCTGAGTCGGCGCGTGCTTCGTTCACGCGCTGCAGTTCCTCTTGAAGCGCCCGGCGAGCTGCAACGGCGACCTCAAGCTGGCTGCTGATGTCGCGGTATGCTTCATCAAGCTCGACGAGGCGACGCTCTGTTTCCGCGTAGGTGGTGCGCAGTGCGCGAAGCTCGTCAGTCTGCTCGCGGTTGAGGTCACTATTGGCGCCGGCGATGGCGGTGAGTTTGCGCAGTTCACTCTGAATCTCCGCTTGGGAGGCCTGAGCCGAAGCGAGGCGCGATTCAAGCTGCCGATTCTCGACCAGGGCAGCATCACGCTCACGGACCGCAACAGCCAGATCGGCACCGAGCCCGGCGATGCGCTTTTCGAACTCCGCTTCGCGGAAACCCGCCGCTTCACGCTCGCGATCCAGCATAGCCCTATTGGCGTTGTACTGCGCGAGGTAGTGCTGGTACTTCGCCTTGAAGGCGTCCTCGTTATATGCGTACACCACGAGTAGTGGGACGAGGAAGACGGCCAGCAGTGACACGAGGACGATAAAGATTTTGGTCAGAACGTGCACGGTTCGGATCCTTGTGCTGGGTTTGATCCCGGTGGGATAATGCCCAATCGGCTCGGCAATTCTCTGGCGGCCAGCCGATTGCGCCTGATGCACAGAACGACTTCGACCGCCATCTTGTTCGGTGCGACACGCGGTGCGCCGGGGCGGCTTCCTCACTCGAAAAGCTGAGCAAGCGAGCCGGACCGAAACACCGAGAGCCGCGGTCTAACACTACGCCATCCACACGCGCGGACAACGGGGAACGGTCTTTTGTACCGCCTGCGTAGATTCGTGTCAACGCCCGACCCGGTTCCTGCGAGAGATGCCGGTTTCGCGGCCCCATTCCAACTTGCAGAGCCATCCCGAACTGCGGGCGAACAACCCCCTGCCTGCCGCAAAAGCAATCAATCCGGCTCACAGATATAGGACGCACATTTTCCCGACTCTTTGCTGGCAGGTTATCCCCAGCAACCGCAAACTCCACCATGGTCGGTTAGACTAACGCCCGCTGGCTGGCGGAGCTGGTCGGCCAAGTCAAGGAGGATTATCAATGACCATGTTTGCGTCCGTCTCCAATCGTTTTGCCACTCTTTCAGCCGCGATCATGCTCGCGTTCATCGCCTCCGGCCAGACGCTCCATGCCCAGAGCGACCGAAGCGAGCCGACGATTGCGGTTGTCACGGGCGATAGCGTTTTGGTTCGCTCCGGGGCTGCCGATTCCTATTACCCATTCGGCCGGCTCAACTCGGGCGCGATTGTTGAGGTGATCGGAGAGAAATCGAACTGGGCGCACATTGCAACGCGCGGACCTGCCTTCGTCGCCGGCACCGGCGCGGGGCAGTTCTTCGGCCACATCATGTATCCCGCCAGTGAACCTGGACGCTTCCGCGTCAATGCAGATGGAAGAACCGGCGTCACCCTCGGGCCTACCGATGTCCTCGCGCCCAACCTCACGACGAACTTCAATCCAGATGACAGCTGGAAGCCGCTGATCCGACTTGAAGCGGATACCACGGTCCGGATTCTCTCGACCACAACGACTGAGTCGAACAACACAGTGCATCTGATCGCGCTACCTGCAAACGCAGAAGGTTGGATCAGCCGGGCCCACCTGCGAAGCGCGACTGCCGAGGAAGTTGCTGCATGGCGGGGCGGAAGCGGCATGGCGAATGTTCGCGGGAACCAACCCCGCGAAAGCGAGAAATCCAATCCTCCCAAGCGCGACCAACCAGTCGAGGAGAAGCCCGCTGATCCGCAAGCGCGCGACCAGTCACAGGAACCGGCTGAAACTGAGACTCCGGAGGAAGCAACGGCGAACACCACCGCTGCTCCAACCCAGCAGGTTCTTGCTCGTGAAGAGTCCATTGCGGAGGAGGACGCCTCATCTCATGAGGAAGAGCCGACTGAGCCGCTTGTTGAAGAAGTTGACAAGGCCACCATCGAAGACTTGGAAGTGCTTCTTCAGAAGCTCCGGGAAGCGCCGGCCGAGATCTCTGAACTTGCGAACCTGCGGCAGATGTATCTTGAGTTTGCAACGCGCAATGCGAACGAGAAGTCGGCCTCTCGCTTCGCCAATGCGAGGGCGGAGCAACTCGAGATTTGGCGCGAAGTGCGCGTGCGGCAGGTGGAACTGCAGCGCATTCGTGAGCGTTCACGCCGAACCGGCCAGCGCACGGAGATGGCGCTGCTGAGCATCCATGCCCACGCCGACTATGACGTCATCGGCCGCTTGACTGCGTCCACGATCTTTGACGGCCAGCGCCTCCCGAAAATGCTCCGTCTCCAGGAACCGGGCACCAACCGCACGCTCGCCTACATCGAGCCCAGCGGGCATGGCTTTGAAATGATTGAAATGCTGGGTCTGTGGCTGGGCATCGTCGGCGAGAAATCCTACGACCCCGCGCTGCGCTTGAACATCATCACCCCCAAGCGCATTGACCTGCTCGCGCCGGCGCAGTGAACTCTCGCAATCAATCCGGCTCGTCCAACGGCCGATATTCGCGCAACCGATCGGTTTCCACAATCCACAGTTTGCCGCGCACGTCATTTGCTTCTGCATGGCGAAGCATGGCTCGGATCGCGGCGAGTACATGCGCCAACGATGCGCGCGATGGCACGCGCAGCACAACGATTCCTGCATAACCTGAAGGATTGTAAACCAATGGATTCGCGAAGCCGAGATCAAGCGTAACGAGGCATCGACCTTCTTGAGCGCAGGTTGCGATCACCTCTGGGTCCGTTGCAGAGGTCATGTCCTGTTCAGCAACCGTTGACACATCGTGCCCCGCCGCTCGCAGTTCCTCTTGACCGCGCGTCCCAAGGTTCTCGTCGAGTTTGAGTTTCACGCCGAGTGCCTTAGCCCAACGTCAACATATCGCTCGCGCGACATCTCCGCTCCGTAGGCGATGCACGCACGGACATCGGCCTCCTCGAGTTGCGGGTATTCGGCCAGCACCTCGTCAATCGTCATGCCCTCGGCAAGAAAATCGAGGATGAGCGACACCCATATCCGGTGACCGCGGATGCACGGCTTGCCGAAGCAAACATTCGGATCAATCGAGATTCGCTTGAGCAGATCCTCGCGCATGTCGTCTCATTCTACCGACTTTGTTTCGGGAGAGGCGATCCTGCTCGCGCCGGCGCAGTAGCCGCTTGGTTTCCCGCGGCTGTCCGTTCCGGCAAAGCGCCCGGTCCGTATCGGCGGTTTTCGCTGCGATGGCTGCCGCGCGCCCTCTCCTCGCTACAATCACACGAGCATCCATCCCGAGGAGAGAACCATGCCTTATTACACCAAACTCGGCCAACTCCCCCCGAAGCGGCACATTCAGTTCCGGCGTCCAGACGGCGCCCTGTATTCAGAGGAGGTCTTCGGCACCGAGGGCTTCGTCGGCCCCACGTCCACGATGTACCACATCCACCCGCCCACGCAGGTCACGGGCTGGAAGCCGCTTTATTCCACCAAGGCCGAGTACGTCGAGACCGATGTGATGCGCATGCGGCATCTTAAGACGATGTCACGGCCGCCCAAGGGCGACCCGATCACCGGCCGCGTCGTGCTCTTCGGAAACGCCGACTGCGAAATGGCGATCTGTGTACCTGCCGAGCCAATGGACTATTTCTACAAGAACGGCCAGGGGGATGAATGCATCTTCATCCACTTCGGCCGGGGCACGTGCTACACCAGCATGGGTACGCTCAAGTTCCGCGAGCGCGATTACATCATTATCCCCAAAGGGGTCACGTATCGAATGGAGTTCGAGCCAAGGAAGGACGACGAACCGCACGCGCGGTTTCTCATCATTGAGACGGCGAACGGCTCACACATCCTGCCGCCGCCGCGTTACATCTCGAAGAAGACTTCGCAGTTCCTCGAGCATGCCCCCTACTGCGAACGCGACCTGCGCCTGCCGGAGTTGCCGCTGACGTACGACGAGAACGGCGAGTTTGAGGTGCGCATTAAGGCCCGCGATCAGGTGCATTCATATATTTATCCGTACCATCCGCTCGATGTCGTGGGTTGGGACGGCTGTTACTACCCGTACATTTTCAACATCGATGACTTCAGCCCGATCGTCGGCAAGCACCACCTGCCGCCGCCGACGCAGCGC
>CAZFZT010000020.1:0-43006 GCA_964523675.1 uncultured Isosphaeraceae bacterium | reverse complement strand
GTGAACGAGTTCGAGCACTTCACAGCAAGTAAGGCAGATCATTACACTGACCCTGCACTCTGCGGCTGAGGGACGCTGGACGATTGAGCCAGTAGCCGCGTGGCGGCAGCCCGCGGTTATAATCGGCAATGCGACGATGCAATGCAACCGCGGGCTTCCGCCGCGCGGCTGGGGAGTTGCGATTCATGGTGTCGCCGATGTTCTGGAGGTGTGCAGCCATGCACTCAGCGCGCCGAGGCGCGCCGGATTGATGAGGCGACGTGGCGCAAGTTTGAAGATTCCCTGTTGCGATTCTGTGCGAACAGGGGCAATTGGGCCGGGGGCGCGGTGGTGGGGCTGATCTGGTGTGTGCGCGGAGCGTTCCTTTGGCGCTTCTTGCGCCATGGTGCACTGCTTTTCATGCAGGCCGCCGCCGATGCGAGATTCGCCTCTGCGCGCGCGAACTAAACCCTTTCTGCAACGAAGCCGGTGCGTGCAGGTGGATTCTCTCAGCTCACGCTGCCGATTCTGCGTCGGCGGGCGCTTCCTCCATTGGGCTCTTGACCACGCGCGCCTCGGCATCCCACTTCTCCGGATAGAAGCGCGAAGCGATCGCGCCGACGATCAGGTGCAGGTTGCGATGCTTGTAGTCGTCGAGCTTCAGCCGCGCTCCGCTCTCGTGGATGACGTATGCGATGGATTTGCGCATCCAGTCACTCATGTCGATGTCGGCGATTTCGGCGGCCGGCCAGGTTCCCCCGGGGCTGTGCAGCGTGCCGTCATCGTCGAGGCGATACACACGCCGCTTCGTGTCAATGTAGAACCAGAGATAAAGCGGAAAGAACGGCAGGCAGGTCATGAAGATCCACTGCGTCGGCCGGTCCAAAGCGCTAGGCGGCTTGACCGTTGCTGTCACTTGAGAGCCACGATCAGCAACGTCGTAGGCAGCCAGATGAACGCCCTCGAGCGGATGCCGCGGCTCACCTGCCTGCAGCGCCTGCGCAAAGAGCGCGAGCGCGGCCAACCATCCCTCATCATGCTTCTCACGCAGCGAATCCATTGCGCTGCTGACCTCGGCCGAGAGCGCTTCGAGTTCCTCTTCAGTCAACTCGTTGAGCGGGCGATCGGGTTCGTTGATGTTGCCGAAATGCGCCTCACGAATCTTGTTCAGTTCGGCTTCGACGGCCTGCTTTGCCGGCTCCCCATGTTCGCTCCAACGACCGGGCTCAAGCGCATCTTTGACCAGCCGCACCACCTGACCTCGCTCATAGGCGCGCTCCCTGCCGGGAATGCTCCAAACGTAGTCATACACACCCCACAGGCCGAAGATGAGCGACCCGAACGAGATGATCAGGCAGCGCCAGGCGTAATGACGGGCGATAGTGGTGGTGATAGCCATGTGGAGAAGTGGTTCGGTGCTCGACTGGCGAAAGTTCATTGCCAGTGTACGGAACAACCCGGCGATGTGCTACGGACGTTGCGTTCGCTTCCCAATCGCGACTCGGAGCGGCGTCATGGAATATCGCCAGTCCGCAGCGTGTCCTTCAGAATGAGTGAGCGATTTGTTACGGCTGTTTGCCAGCCACTTCAGAACATCCCCCACAGCCGCATCCTCAAGAGGAGCACCACGATGCAAGTGATGAGAAAGCCCTCCAGAATCATTTCAACCGCTGCGACCGTTGTTCTCGGCGGCAGCGCCGCGATGTTCTCGACCGGCTGTGCCAACGACGCACAAACCGGCCTGCTCATGGGCACCGCAGCTGGAGCAGGAATCGGCGCGATCGCCGGCCACAATATGGGCGGCCGAACCGCCGAGGGAGCCGCCATCGGAGCCGGCGTCGGAGCATTGGGCGGCTACATCATCGGCAATGAGTCAGATAAGGGGAAGAGCCAGTACAATCCGAACTATAGATATTGATGCAGTTCAATGTTCTGCGGGTCCATCTGGCAGCAGGATCGCGTTATTCGCCTTGGTCCGGACGCTCAGAATCTTCCGGAAAATATTTGCCGGATTCCTTCTGAGGCCCTTGCACAATCCTGGATTGTCGTAATAATGATGTGCAGCAGACGGGAAATGTCTCAACGCCCGTTCTGCCAGACACCTTCACTTAGGCCCCCCCCGGAAGCCGGTCCAGTCTGAGCCCCGCTCGACTGGGCCGGTTTATTTTTTGTTGCAGCACATTGTGGCGATGCGATGGGAAGGCGCTGCCTATACTCGCTCCGTTCTCCGTTTGGATTCGCCATCGGACAACTGCCAGGTACCGATGGCTTGAACGTCGCCGCAGGCGACTGAGCGCAATCCGGTCAGGGCCGCCGGAAGCCCGGAACATCCGGATCAAGAACGCTCATTCATATGGAATTCAAGAATCTCGGGCTCGCTGAGCCCATCGTCCGCGCTGTGGCTCGCGCGGGGTACACCCATCCCACACCCATTCAATCCCAGGCGATTCCGATCGTGCTGGCGGGCCGTGATGTGCTTGGCTGCGCTCAGACCGGGACCGGCAAGACAGCGGCGTTCGCGCTGCCGATCATCCACCGGCTGAGTGAAACGTCCAAACGTCGAAACGTCGAAACCGAAGGGCCAGAAGCCGAACGCCGAAAACCGACAGCCAAGAGCCAAAGGCCAAAAGCCAAAAGCCAGTCGCCCCGCGCCCTCATCCTCGCCCCGACGCGCGAACTTGCTGCGCAGATCGGCGACAGTTTCCGCGCCTACGGCAAGGGCTTGCGCCTCACGCACCTCGCCATCTTCGGCGGCGTGAACCAGAACCCGCAGGTCCGCGCAATGCGATCAGGCGTTGACATCCTCATCGCCACGCCCGGCCGTTTGATGGACCTCGTCAACCAGCGGCACATCGATCTGCGCGCGATTGAAATCCTCGTCCTGGACGAAGCCGACCGCATGCTCGACATGGGATTCATGCCCGACATTCGCCGCATCACCGCGATACTCCCCAAGAAGCGGCAGACGTTGCTGTTCTCCGCCACCATGCCGCGAGAGATTCGCGCGCTGGCTGATTCAATTCTCAATGATCCTGCGAACGTGCAGGTCGATCCGGTCGGCTCGACCGTTCGCACCATCGCGCAGTCGGTCTACCACGTACCCATGCAGAGCAAGCCCGCGCTGCTCCACGCGCTGCTGCGCGGCGAAGCGGCTGGCCGCACCCTTGTCTTCACCCGTACGAAGCACGGCGCGGACAAAGTCGTCAAGGGCCTGCTCAAGAGCGGCCTTCGCGCGGAAGCGATTCACGGCAACAAGAGTCAGAACGCAAGGACTCGCGCGCTGACCGCGTTCAAGTCAAGCGTGCCGCCAGTCCTCGTCGCCACGGACATTGCCTCGCGCGGCATTGATGTCGATGACATCGCGCACGTGATCAACTACGACATGCCGATCGATCCGGAGACGTACGTCCATCGCATCGGCCGCACCGCCCGGGCCGGCGCTTCTGGCGCAGCCGTGTCGTTCTGCTCGCGTGAGGAGCGCAGCAAGCTTCGAGCCATCGAGCGCACCACCGGCGTGACGATCGCGGTGCGCAACGATCAGCCGGAGCATACGACAGACGCTACGGCATTCAACGCTACCGAGAAGGCCACTTCGAGAGAAGGTCGCTCATTCCGCGCTGACCGAGTCAACGGCGGTGGAGCGCGGCGTTCCAGATCGAAGGCGAAGTCACGCCGCAATGACACCCGTGACTTTGAGCGGCCGAGCCCGAAGCGGAAGTCGAAGTCGAGAACTCGGACGACGCCGCGCACTGCATCATCGTCATCGTCATCCACTGCAGCGCCGAAGAAGCCGCACGCTGGCTACCGGCAGCGCTTTCAAGACGGCGAGATCATCAGCGCATCATCCAACGGCCGCGGCTTCAAGAAGGTGCGCAGCGCGAACAAGAGCGCACGCCCGGCCAATCGTCAATCGCAGTCGCGCGGGAAGAGATAGGGATGCCAATGTCGCATCGCGGAGGCGCACAATCTGGAGATTGAGCCGTTGGGGGTGTGATCGCGTGGAGTGGTAGCGATGTTGTCAGCGAGATCGGTCACTCTCCCTTTCGCAGTGCAGCCGTCTGCCTCGCTTCAAGAGGCAGCATCTCACCGCACTCGGTGCAGAGGTCACTGGCACCCATCGGATACGCGCAGGATGGGCAGCAACCGCGTCGCTGGCGGAAATGGCGGCGTATTGACCGCAGCCAACGCCAAAGCATGAGCATTGCGAAAAACACGATCGAATAGAATACAGTGCTGAGGATCGCCCCTTGCCATATTGGCGAAAGGGGCATGGTGACACCGCGTATCGTGCGGACTCCCGGTCCCACCATGCAGCGATTCAACCATTGGAGGTGGTCCGGAAACTCTTCGACAACCCGCTGCTGAAAAGAGTGAAACGGCCAGCCCGCCCGCACCTCTTGCACCGTAAAGTGGACACTCTCCGTCCAATCGAACATGTCATCCGAGTAATACGTGCGTTGAAACAAGTCGGAAGGCATTCGCCCGTGACCAATGACGCACATGACGAGGTCGTCGTAGCCAAATTGTCTAACGCGCGAACCACTAACACCCCGTAGAGTGATGTCGAATTCATTCTCAAAGGCGACGGCAGCGGAGTCGTTTCGGTCGATTGCCATCGGCGCAATCGCTCGCATTTGCGCAATGTAAGCAGACGCCCAAGCCAGGAATACACTGGCCAGGGCGCCTGTTGCGGTGAAGATCACCACAAGTCTAAGCAATCTCACTGTTGGGGTGGAGGGCATGGAGAGGCGCCTGCCAGACAATGCAGAAAGCCATCGAGGCAAAGTTGCCGCCCACGTGCCCTTCTCCCCGCCAAATCAGCACAACAGTCACCGACTAAGCCCGGCGGCAAGGCATTGCAGCTACACGCACCCACGCACTCAAGCTGATCTTCCCATCGCATGCAACATGCGAACGGATCCACACAGTCCCCCGGACAGTATGGCATTAGAGGCAGTGCGTCCGAGCAGTCGGGAGCAGACCCGCAACCACACGGATCAGCGGGTTGCTGCGCCGCGAACTCCATCTCCCCTGCAACAGCAGCAACGACAGCGCGATTTTCTGCCGTTTGCGTGACCAAGACGAGGAAGTCATTGAGGTGAGGGTCATTCGAAAGGTCTTCGACGTTCACCTCAACGCTCGTGCCCGGTACGGCGATGGTGACGTGCCTGTCGCCGGCGACCAGTCGCGCCTTGATCGAGTAGATCCAGTTGCCGTCCACCTCCACCTGTTCATGGTGATCGAACGCGGCGTCTTTCTCGAACGTGACCGTCCAGCGTTCGCGCGTTTCCGGAATGTCCGTACGAATCGCCATGAACTCAAGAATGTAGTCGCGCTTGCGGTTGTTGCTGTAAACGGCGCTCTCGACATACCGGTTCGCGTCCACCTGGCGCCCAATCTCGAAGGTCTGATTGTAATTGCCCGATTCGGTAAAGAAGCAGTCGTGTGTGAGTATAGATGTACTTCACCCGGCTGGCTGTCAGATCAGCCCATAGGCACCGGTGGATAAGTTGTGAATTGCCGGCTCTGTATTCTCCTTCACTTCTGGCCAGCGTTATGCCTCGTACCCTGCGGGCGGGGCGGCCCCCCCCCCCCCCCCCCCCCCCCCCCCATGCATCGCATTTGATAAATATGAATCCACTTGCTCTGCGGTGCGTTAGTAGGGTATTGTCCTGATCGCCGGTCACGCCCTTTCTGATGGAACCCAGTACCAGCAAAACGATCGCCGTCCAGGCGCCCGCAGAAGCCAGGATAGGTCGCGAGAGTGGCTCGCCCGGGAAGAGGGCGGTCAGCGCTGGTGCGGCGATGCATCGGAAGCGTCTCGTCCAGCGGGCAATTGTGGTGGGGGCGTTGCTTGTTGCCGTGGCGTTCATGGGGGCTTTGCTGCTCAGCCAGTTTCGCACCGGGGCTGGTGAATCGCGGGGCGACCAGACACCTGCGGTCCCGGTTGAGGTCGGCGAGATTACGCGCCAAACCTTGCGGGACATCCGGACACTCTCTGGCACGCTGGAGGCGAACTCCCGCTCACTCATTGCCACCCGCATCGCAGGCCGGGTCGAGCGGATGCTTGTGAACATCGGCGATGTGGTTGAGAGCAACGATGTCATTGCGATCCTGGATGATGCTGAGTTGCGGCAGGCGGTGGATGAAGCGTCGGCCGAGCTCCAGGTCGCCCAAGCCACACTGGCTGAGAGCGAAAGCAATCTGGTGATCGCCGAGCGGAATTTCCGCCGGGTTGAGCGGCTGTTCAATGAGAGCATCGCTTCCGAAGCGGAACTCGACACGGTGCGGGCTGAGTTCGAGGCGATGGAAGCACGGGTCCGTGTGAGCAAATCGCAGGTGGCGCGGGCCGAGGCCCAGTTGCGCGCTGAGGAGGTACGGCTGTCCTATGCGACCGTCAACGCGATCTGGCCCAATCCGAACGGGCCTCGCATCATTGGCGAACGATTCGTCGATGAGGGCTCGACCGTTGCAGCCAACGGCGCGGTTGTTTCGCTGCTTGATATCGACACGCTCATTGCGGTGATTTATGTCGCAGAGCGCGACTACGCCCGGCTGCGTATCGGGCAGGCGGTGAGTGTCACGAGTGAGTCGCACCGCGGTGAGGTGTTTCAGGGCGAGGCCGTGCGGCTTGCTCCGGAGTTCCGCCAGGCGTCGCGCCAGGCGCGTGTCGAGGTGGAGCTCGAGAACCGCGATCATCGTCTCAAGCCGGGCATGTTCATTCGTGCGGAGGTTGAGTTGGCGCGGGCGGACGATGCTGTCGCCGTTCCGAAGGAAGCCATTGTGAGACGACGCGGCACCGAAGGCGTGTTCCGTGTGGATGAAACCACCATGAAAGCAAACTTCGTGCCGTTGACGTTCGGCATCAGCGAGGGCAATCGTGTGCAGGTGCTTAACCCACCTGATCGCTTTGACGGCGAGGTGGTCACGCTCGGGCATCACCTGATCGACGATGGATCAACAATCCGTATTTCCCGTGAGGAGTTTGGATCGTCGGAGGAGTCTGGCGGTTGAGTTTTGCAGAGTTCAGCATTCGCAGGCCGGTGTTCACCTCCATGATGATGCTCATGGTGATTGTGATTGGCGGCTTTGCACTGTTGCGGCTGCCGATCGACCTGATGCCGGAGATTTCGTACCCCACGCTGACGATTTCGACGTCGTACGACAACGCCTCGCCCGAGGAGATCGAAGAGGTCATCACGCGCCCAGTGGAAGAGGCGGTTGCGGTCGTGCCGGGCGTGGAGGAGTTGACCTCGATATCAGCGGAGGGCGTGAGTAATGTGCGGGTGAGCTTTCAATGGGGGACGAATCTGGATGCTGCTGCCGCCGACCTGCGGGAGTACATCGATCGCATCATCCCTGATCTGCCGGTGGATGCGGAGCGGCCGCAACTTCGACGGTTTGATCCATCGTCGTTCCCCATTCTCATCGTTGGCGTCGCGAGTCATCTCGATCCCATTGAATTGAGGACGCTCATTGACGAGCAGATACGGCATCGGCTGGAGCGCATTCCCGGCGTGGCAGCAGTCAATCGATGGGGCGGCCTTCGCCGCGAGATTCACATCAATCTTGATGCGGATCGGCTTCATGCGTTGCAGCTTCCGGTCGATGACGTGCTACGCGCCGTTCGGGAAGCGAACGTGAACATTCCCGCCGGTTCGATTGAACAGGGGCACTACGATGTCACCATTCGCACGCCGGGCCAGTTCACGAGTCTCGATGAAATTCGCAATACCGTTGTCATGATGCGCGATGGCGCTGCGGTTCGACTGGGCGAGATCGCATCGATCGATGACACACATCAGCGCATTACCCGCATTGTGAACATCAACGGAGAGCCGGGTGTTCGGCTGGCCATTCGCAAGCAGTCCGGCACAAACACTGTTGATGTGGCGCGGCGGGCCAAGGCCGAAATCGAACGGCTGCAGATCGAGTACCCGCAACTGTCCATGATGCTCAGCGTCGATCAGTCGGCGTACATTGAGCGATCGATCTCCAACGTCGGACGATCCGTGCTCTATGGCGGAGCCCTTGCGGTATTGGTGCTGCTGTTCTTCCTCCGCAATGTGCGCAGCACATTCATCATCGCTGCGGCGATTCCGATTTCGATCATTGCGACGTTTGCATTGATCTTTGCGGGCGGCTTCACGCTCAACCTCATGACTCTTGGCGGGCTCGCGCTCGGTGTTGGAATGATGGTGGACAACGCCATCGTTGTGCTTGAAAACATTTACCGGGTGCGCGAACAGGAAGGTCTTGAGGGTAATGAAGCAGCCATTGAGGGAACGAATCAGGTAACGGCAGCGGTCATTGCGAGCACGATCACCACGCTTGTCATTTTTCTGCCGCTGATCTTTCTTGAAGGACTTGGCGGTGTGTTGTTCCTGCCGCTGGCGATGGTCGTTGCGTTCTCGCTGATCTGCTCGCTCTTCGTCGCGCTCACGCTCGTGCCGATGCTGTCGGCCCGGCTGCTTCGCAAAGGCGGCGCGGTCGAGTGGCGGCGCGGCACGTTGCGGCTGATGATGGGTAGCTTTGCAACGCTGCTCGGAGCGGCTGATCGGATTTATCATGGACTGCTTGAGGTGTCGTTGAGCCGCCGCACCTTGGCCGTGGGCGTAACGATCCTACTGGCGCTGGCGACGCTGACGCTTCTCCCGATGATCGGCACCGAGCTTCTGCCGCAGGTTGATGAATCTGAAGTGCGCGTGAACCTGGAGATGGATGTCGGCACACGGGTCCAGGTGATCAACGAACGCATGCAGCGGATTCAGGAGATCGTGGAGGAGCATGTTCCAGAAGCGGAGTCGATCGTGATGAGCGTCGGCACATCGTCGTATCGCCCCGAGGCAGGCGCAACCGGTGAAATGACCATTTCGCTCGTTCCTGTCGCGCAGCGGAATCGCTCAAGTGAAGAAATCGCACGTGAACTTCGACAGGCGCTTCGTGATATCCCCGGCGGAGTCGTTCGCACACGTGAGGGACAGGGGCTGTTCCTGCTTCGTATCGGCTCAGGCGGCGGCGAGTCGCTGGCTCTTGAAGTGCGCGGCTTTGACCTTGATGTCCTCGATGGTCTCGCGGCATTGGTCGGCGAAGCAATTGAAGATGTACCCGGTATTACGGACGTGCGCCTGAGTCGTGAGGTTGGCGTGCCGCAGGAACTCATTCGCATTGACCGCGACAGAGCGGCCGACCTCGGCGTGTCGGTCGCAACCATCGCGAGGACGCTCGAAACCACCATTGCTGGCACGCGCGTCAGCGACTATCGAGAAGCCGGCCAAGAAGTGCGCATGCTGGTCAAGATCCGGGATTCTGAGCATTTGTCCATTGAGGAAATCCTCGACTTCCTTGTGCCAAGCGACCATGGCGAACTTGCCGCCCTGGTGAACATGGTTGACACCGAGCAACATCGCGGACCGATTCTCATCGAGCGGAAGAATCAGCAGCGGATCAACACGATCTCCGCCAACATCAGCGGCCGCGATCTCGGCTCAGTCGTCGCCGATGTGCGCGAGCGGCTGGCAGAACTGCCGATTCCGGCGAACCATGAGATCGCATTGGCCGGCGATTACGAGGAGCAACAGGAGGCGTTTGTGCAACTGCTGCTCAGTCTGATTCTCTCGCTGCTGCTCGTTTACATGGTGCTTGCGAGTCTGTATGAGTCGCTCCGGGATCCGCTCATCGTGATGTGTTCCGTTCCTTTCGCCTCAATCGGCGTCGTGCTCATGCTCTTTCTGACCGGAACGACACTCAACATGCAGTCGTTCATTGGTTGCATCATGCTTGGCGGCATCGTCGTCAACAACGCCATCCTGATTGTGGACCAAGCGACACGGCTGCGACGCGACCACCACATGCCGGTTTTCGATGCAGCGCGTGAAGCATCGCGACGGCGCTTCCGCCCGATTCTGATGACGTCGCTGACGACGATGCTCGGCTTGTTGCCGCTTGCACTGGGCTTTGGCGAAGGCGCCGACGCCCAGGCCCCGCTCGCGCGGGCTGTCATCGGTGGCATGCTCAGCGCCATGTTCATTTCGCTTATCATCATCCCCGTCCTCTACACGCTCCTCCATGCTCGTGTAGATGCGACTCTCGCGGACGAGAATCTTGAAGCATTCGAAGATTGACATGGCGACCGTGCCGCCGCAATACAGATTATTCAGGATAGGGACGGTGACGATCGCACTGGGCGCGGTGCTGGTGGGAGGATGTCGCCAATCAAGTCCGTTCACCCATGATGTCTTGCGCGAGATGCGCGAAACCGGGCCGTCACCGCTCGCAGCGCATGAGCCGATTCCACCTCACCTGCAGCCATTGCCACAACCGGAGGACGGACAGCTCGCATTTGAAATCACCTCGCCGCTCTCGCTCTCCGTTGAACGGGCAGTGCTTCTCGCCCTGCACAACAACCGGGCCCTTCGCGTGCAGCAACTGGAACCCATGATCGTGGGCACGTTCGAAGAGCTTGAGCGAGCACGCTTCGATCCTGTCATTTCCGCGGAGGTGGTCACGGCATACGATCGCCGGCGAGTCTTATCAACTACAACTGGCGAGTTACTTCGCGCACGAAGTGACGAGCAGTTCGCCGGCGTCGCCATCGAACAGGAGTTTCCGACCGGCACGGGGTTGGGCATCTCAATGACCGGCGAGCGATTAGGGGCGGAGGGCGTATCTGATTTCTATGCAACCGGTCCCGCGATCACACTTACACAAGCCCTGCTCCGCGGCGCGAACTGGCAAGCCAATGTTGCCGCCATTGAACAGGCACGCCTCAATACGCTCGCTTCAGAGTATCAACTGCGCGGCTTCATCGAAGCGCTGGTCGCGCAGGTGGAGACAACCTTCTGGGAGTATCACTTCGCGCAGCAGGAAATCAACATCTTTGAGAGTTCGCTTGCGCTGGCCGAGCAACATCTGGCTGAGACGCGCCGCCGGGTCGAAGTCGGAACGGTCGCGGCGACAGAGATCGCTGCGGCCCATGCAGAGGTCGCCCGCCGCCAGGAAGAACTCATCAACGCGCGAAGCAACGAAAGACGACTTCAATTGCGGCTGCTCCGCCTGATCAATCCGGGCTTTGACGACGGCTGGAACCTGGAGTTGTTGGTCGAAGGTGGCGCCGAGTTCGAACCGGCTCCGCTCGGCCCAGTGGATGAGCACATTCAACTCGCAGAGCGACAGCGGCCGGAACTCAACGAGGCGCGCATGCTTCTCGAACGGGAGCGACTGGAGGTCGTGCAAACACGCGACGGCCTGCTGCCCCGGCTTGATTTCTTCGTGACGCTCGGCAAGACGGGCTACGCGCGCTCATTTGGCGATGCATGGAGCGACATCGGCGGGCGAAACTTCGACCTCCAGGCGGGACTGTTGTTTTCCTATCCCCTTGGGAATCGGGCCGCGCAGGCCGAGCACGAGCGCGCCCGCCTGACGAGGCAGCAAGCGGGCGAATCGTTGCACAACCTTGCACAGCTCATTTCGCTTGATGTGCGCGAAGCACACCTTGAAGTGGAGCGCACGCAGGAACAGATCGGCGCGACTCGCGCCACGCGCGAACTGCGAGAGGAGACGCTTCGTGCTGAGACAGAGAAGTTTCGCGTAGGCACATCGACTGCGTTCCTTGTCGCGCAGTCGCAGCGCGATTTGCTGGAGAGTCAGATCGCCGAGGTCCGCGCAGTCGTGAATTACCGGCAGGCGCTGATCGACCTGTACCGCCTTGATGGCACGCTCCTTCAGCGCAGAGCAATTGCCGCGCCGGGTGAGCGAGTCGCGTGGTGAACGCAGTTCGTCGTCGCGCGATAACTCAGTTTCATCGCGCATGCGCATCTTCAGCGTGCCGTACAAGGCCTCACGCGTGAATCGCCCGGCCTTCCGTCGCCAGCGCCGCCTCGTGCACCGCCTCGTGCATCGTCGGGTGGGCGTGAACCGTCGAGATGATGTCCTCAGCCGTGGCTTCCAATCGCTTGGCGAGTGAAATCTCTGCGATCAGTTCCGACGCATCCTCGCCGAAGATGTGCGCGCCGAGGATCTCGCCGTACTTCTTGGAGACGATCAACTTGACGAAGCCGTCCGTCGCGCCGACTGCCATCGCCTTCCCGTGCGCTTTGAGCTGGTACGTGCCGACTTTGTAGTCGATTCCCTTCTCCTTCGCAGCCCTCTCGGTCAAGCCGATCGAGGCGATCTGCGGATTGCAGTACGTGCAGCCGGGAATGGCGTCGTAATCGAGCGCGATCGCATGATGACCTGCAATCCTCTCGACGCACACAATGGCTTCTTCACTCGACACGTGCGCGAGCCATGGCGGGCCGATCACATCGCCGATCGCGTAGATGCCCGGAACAGAAGTCTTGTACGTCGGCTCTGCAACATCACGGTAGTCGGTCTTGATGTGTCCCTTCTCGATCTTGATCCCAAGTGAATCATCAAAGAGGCCGTCGTAGCGCGCGGTCACGCCGATCGCCAGCAGCAGCACCTCCGCTTCGAGTTCTTTCGTCTTCTTTTCATCGCCCACATCGACGATCGTCGCCTTCACGCCGCCTTTCTTCTTTTCAACGCTCTTCAGCGTGTGGCTGGTGTGGAACTCCATGCCCTGCCGCTGGAACGTCTTAAGAGCCGCCTTGGAAACATCATCATCCTCAACAGGCAAAATGCGATCGACCATTTCGACGACGGTGACCTTGGTGCCGAACGCGTTGTAGAAGTAGGCGAACTCCATCCCGATCGCGCCCGAGCCGACGATGATCATCGACTTTGGCCGCTTCTTCATGTTCATTGCATGAGTCGATGAGAGAATTGTCTCGCCATCGAACTTCGCAAACGGCAGTTCGCGCGGCTTAGCGCCCGTGGCAATCAGCACGTTGTCCGCAGTGATCGTCTGCTTCGCTTTGCCCTTGCCTGTTCCGTTGTAGTAATCGCCATCGGCTTCGTACACTTCGACCTTGCAGGGCCCGTGCGCGGACTTGCCTGAAAGAATCTTCGCGTGGCCCTGAATGTGCTCGACCTTGTTCTTCTTGAACAGGAACGCCACACCCTTCTGGCTCATGTCGGGGAGCTTGCGGCTGCGGCCGATGACGGTTTCCCAGTTCACCTTCACGTTCTTGGGATCGATCTCGATGCCCCAGTCCTTGCCATGCGTGATCGCGTGCTGATAAAGCTCCGCGTTGTGAAGCAGCGCTTTGGTGGGAATGCAGCCCCAGTTGAGGCACACGCCGCCCAGCGCGGTTCGTTCGATGCAGGCGACCTTGAGGCCGAGCTGGCCCGCGCGGATCGCGCCGACGTACCCGCCGGGTCCGCCGCCGATGACGATGAGATCGAAGTGGTTCTGTTCAGGCACAGCGGTCTCCTGATGATGAAAGTCGATGTGTTCGTTGGTTCAGAGGGAAGTCCCGCATTGTAACCGGTCCACAGGTCCACAGGTCCACAGGTCCACAGGTCCACAGGTCCACAGGTCCACAGGGCCACAGGTCCACAGGTTCATTGAGCGATGAATGCGCCGGTTCTTCGAGGCAACCCCTTCCACTACTGCTCCTCACATTGCGCCGGAGTCTCGGATCAGGCGTGGGATCACCTCATCCGCATCACGTGAGATGCGTCTGGCAATGGAGGCGTCGAAGGAGTCGGGCACCCCGGTTGAAGGACGCAGCGATAAAACGAATGCAAGCGCCGCCTCGGCGACTCGTGCAGGAGCATCTGCGCCCCCTGCCGACCAGTGATTGTAATCCGCCCACGACAGCCGCAGCCGGTACCGGTGAAGCGAACCATCATCCTCAAGCACCTGCGCGAGATACTCCCAGCCGCGGCCGCCTTCGATCTCCGCTTCATGAATGATCTCGATCTGTGTCACCGCGATAGGATAAACTGGTGTTCGGTCGCGCGTGATTTGGTAGCTTTGCGTAGGGTTGCCTCGCCTACAACAAACGACGAAGACCGCCAGTCACCCTCGAAGCCCTTATGTCCTTCCTTCTCGAAACACTCCGGCTTGGCCTTACCAACTTGATGTTGCACAAGCTGCGCTCGGTGCTCACTTCCCTGGGCATCATTCTCGGCGTCGCGGCCGTCATCATCATGGTTTCAATCGGAGAGGGAAATAAACAGGCGGCGCTGCGCGACATTCAAGCCCTGGGCGCAACCAACGTCATCGTTCGCTCGCAGAAGCCGCCCGAATCCGCCTCATTTGGACAGGAGCGATCATTCCTGCTGACCTACGGCCTGACGCGGCTGGATATGCGCCGACTGGAGCATTCCATGACCGATGTGGCGTATCTCGTGCCCCTGAAGTCGGTTGGTTCGGAAGTTTCCCGGGGCGCGCGAAGGACAACCAGCCAGACCTTCGGCACCACGCCCGAGCTTGCCCGCGCTGCAAACCTGCGCTTACAACAAGGCAGATATCTCACGCATCAGGATCTTGAATCGCGCTCGCCTGTCGCGGTCATCGGAGCGCACATTGCCAATGAGTTCTTTCCACTTGAAGATCCAATCGGCAAGGTGCTGCGCATCGATGACCGCGTGCTGCGGGTGGTTGGCGTACTGCGTCCGATCGGTCTTGCCGGCGCGACCGGTTCCGCGCTCGTCGGCCGCAATCTCAATCGCGACATTCACATTCCTCTTACGACCGCGGAAATCGATTTCGGTGATGTCGTCCTCCGCAGACAGGCCGGCTCCTTCTCAGGCGAGGAGATCGAACTGTACGAGGTCTACATCACCGCCAATTCCACGGAGGAAGTCACGCAAACAGCCGATCTGGTGCGGCAGATCGTCAACGTCGCGCACCCGGAGATGCTCGATGTCGAGGTGATCGTGCCGTGGGAGCTGCTTGAGCAGGCCAAGCGCACCGCACTTGTGTGGAACATTGTGCTCATCTCCGTCGCAGCGATCAGTCTGCTCATTGGCGGCATCGGGATCATGAACATCATGCTGGCCTCGGTCACGGAGCGCACACGCGAAATCGGAATTCGTCGAGCGCTTGGCGCGACGCGGCGGCACATCATCTGGCAGTTCCTGGTGGAGACCGGATCGCTTTCCGCCATCGGCGGTTTGCTCGGCATCGCGGCGGGCGTCGGCGTTTCGCTTGCGCTCGAGCCGACCCTGCCGCGCATCCTGCGGCTGCCGATGTTCCGCGAGTTCGTCAACCCGCAGTTCGCGCTGGAGACACAGGTTACAGGATGGTCGATCATCGCCTCCTTTGCAGTCGCAGCGATCGTTGGGCTTGGCTTCGGCATTTATCCAGCCGTCATCGCAAGCCGTCAGGATCCAATCGTCGCGCTGCGGCACGATTAGGGCATAGGTCCACAGGTCCACAGGTCCACAGGTCCACAGGTCCACAGGTCCACAAGTCCACAGGTTCACAGGTCCGCGGGTTCGCATAGGACTTATTGACTTGTTGGCTTGCGATACACTTCTCCTCACGATGCCTGAACCGTTGCAAGTCATTGCCTGGGTTGATGCGGGCCAGGAGCAGTTCATCTGCGATGCCGCGGCCGATTCTGCGCTGCGCTTCATCTCGGTTGGTTCATCCGACACCGCGACGGCCGCCGACCTTGCGCGAAAGCTTTCCACCGACAAGCTCAGTGAACTGCGGCAGGCAATCGCCTCGCGCCAAGGCGATGTGGTCTGGCTCATCGGGGCCGAACGCATCGACCGCGACCTGCTGCGCCTGATCCAGGAAGCGTCCATGCCTGCGTTCACGTGTCAGCCCCAGCCGGAGTCTCTGGGAGACCTGACTGCGCTTGGCGACACCGCCCCGCCACACTTCGTGCCGCTCATGCGCCGCGCGCCCGGCTATCGGGCCGCCTCGGATGTGCTTGCCGACTTCGGCGACATCAGCTCGGTCAATCTTTCATTCCGCTCCAGCGCGGCGCACGCCCTTAGTCTCTTCAGCCGCCTTTACGATGCCATGGACATCATCGATCGCGTGTGCGGCTCTCCCATCGCGATTGATGCAGCCAATGTCAGCAGAACCGATGCGCCGCCCGAAACACTCGCCCGGCTCGATGGGCACCTCACGCTGAACATGCGCTTCGCAGAAAACCGCTGCGCCTGCGCCGCACTCAGCGATGATGCCGGCACCTGGTTCCGAGGCGTCACCATCCTCGGTCCCGCCGGCTGTCTGCGCATTCACGATGACGGCTTCGAGTGGCTCGATCCGCAGGGTAATGTCGTCGATTCGCACATCGAAAAGCGCACGCTCTCACCCGGCGAACGCGCTGCTGAGCATCTTGTCCGCGTGATGAACAACCTCGATCCCGCCCAGCCGCCACATACGCTCGAAGACCATGCGCGGCTGCTCGCGCTATGCGAAGCAGCCCGGCTCAGTTGCCGCACCGGCCACAGCGAGGCCCCGCGCAAAGTGCTCGAAATGCTCAGCCGACCGTAACGCTGCCTTCTCATCTCATTCATCGCGCAGAAGCCGCTCCGCTTCTTCCAGAATGTCTCGAGGCAGCACGCTTTCAGTGTTCTGCGGCGGGCGCTTCGCTTGCTCATCGTGCGGGATCGTTTCGCTGTCATCCCCGCCCGCTTCTTCCTGAACGTTCATCGCCTCTTCCCCATCGACATCAAACACCTCCAGCCACGCTTCGACTTGATCATCACTCAAACCGCCGGGCGGCTTGGCGATCGGCGCGGGGAGGCCGGTACCGGTCGCGGCATGATCCGTCGTCAGGTGCTGTAAGAACTGCTGCGAGCTCAGCGTGCGGCACTTGCGCTTGCGCGAAGTGCGAAGCACGGCTCCATCTGAAGAGACCACGACCAGACTGCGCGGCGCGGTCGAATGACGCAGCAGATGCGCGATGACATCATCCGCCTCGCGCCCCGGGCCGGAGTAGCGAATGTTCACATTGGACGGCCGCTCCGCGCTCTCGCGCTGCGGCGATTCACCAGCTGCTTCGCCGGGCGAAATCACACCCGCGCCCACTGCCCCCTTGGCAGCAGGCCGATCAGGCGAGCCGTCGCAAACAAGTTCGATCCGCTCATTGCGGTACCTGCTCCTCATCAAGAGTTGCACCAGCCCATCGACATCACAGTACGAAGCCAGCTCCGGCGGCAATACGCCAGTGGTGTGCAGAACATTGAATGTATCAATGATGAGCGGCACGACTCATGCTTGCGTTGCAACATCCCGTGTGATCTGCGCCGCCTGCGCGATGCGCTCCTGCGCCGCTTCGATAATCAGCCGCAGCAAGTCAGCGTAACGCAGCCCTGCGTACTCCGCCATGAAGTTGAGCTTGCCGTCCCAGCACCAGCCGGGATTCGGGTTCGCCTCCAGCAGCTTGATTTCGCCATGCGCATCCGCGCGATAGTCGAAGCGCGCATAATCGCGGCAGCCCAGCCGTTCAAAGAGCGCAAGCGAATGATCCACCAGCCGCCGCTGCTGCTCCTCATCAAGATGCGCCTCGTGGTACTTGATCTGGCTCCAGTACGGCGAATCAGGCAGCCACTTCGATTCATACCCAAGAATGCGCGGCAGCCCCGCATCAAGCCCGCTGTAATCCACCTCAAGAACAGGCAGCGCGCGGATGCGCATGCCGAGATTGCCCACGATGCCGACGCTGTATTCATTCCCCGTCAAATACTCCTGCACCAGCACCGGGCAACCGGGCAACTGCGAACGCAGTTCCTCCAGATACGCCACCAGCTGCGCAGGCGTATGCACCACCGCATCCTTCGTGATGCCGATGCTCGAATCGCCGAAGTTCGGCTTCACCAGCGCGGGGAACGCTGATGGCAGCGTTGCGGCCTGATCGTCCGGGCCGAAGTATGTCTCCAAAGGCACCGGCACATCTATAGAAGCAGCGATCGCCCGCACCAGATTCTTGTTGTAGCACAACCCAAGACACGCAGGTCCGCTGCCGGAGTACGGAATACGCCTGAGCTCCAGAATGGCAGGAACATGCAGCTCCAGGAACGCATCGTTGTTGAATCCCTCATCACACAGGTTCAGCACGAACTGCGGCGGGCTCTCGCGCAACTCCGAAAGCAGCGATGCGTGATTGTTCAGATACTTGAACGTGTATCCCTCAAGCTCACCCAGCGCCTTCTTCAACCGGTCGATCGTGTCCATATCCTCCGGATTGAACTGTCCGCCGCGCTTCACGGTGTCTGGCAGCGATGGATCGCCCATCACCACCGTAACTTCGGGGAATGGAGGCCCTGCCTTCTTTGTGGGGGGCGTCGGTTTCTGCGGGCACTGCGCAGTCGTGAAAATCCGGTGCGCCATCATGCCGAGGTCCTGCCCCCGGTCGGAGTCGGCTGCAAGCACGCCATGATCGCGAATCAGCTCAAAGCCAACGCGCGCAAGCAGCTCGTGAATCTGCTCGCGCGAATACAGCCGCTCCGCATAGAACTGGTCAGCAATCACGCCGCGCTCCGCATGCACCACAACTTCGCGCGACACCAGCCGAGACTTGTCAGCAGTCAGCGAGCGCTCTCTGCACACGAAATGGTTATCGTCGATCCACTCCCACGACCGCTTCTCGAAGTTCTCGCGCATCCACTGGCCGTCCGTCAGGTCAAGCGCGATCGTCCCACCCGAGCGCAGCACGCGCTTGACCGCCATCAGCACCGCCACATCATCCTCTTCCCTGTCAAAGTACCCAAACGAGTTGCCCATCAGCGCGACGCACTGAAACGACGACTCCGGCAGGCGGAACTTCCGTGCATCGCCCTCGTGAAACGACACGCTCAGCCCGCGGCTCTTTGCCCGCTTTCGCGCCAGGCGCACCAGATACCGCGAACGGTCAACGCCCGTGACGTTCTTGAACCCTCGCCGCGCAAGCTCCAGCGAGTGCCTGCCCTGACCGCAGCACAGATCAAGCACGCGGTCATTGGGCTCAAGCCCCGCTGCCTTCACCAGCAGGTCAATCTCGCGCACGGTATTGGCGTCGTTCTCAACAACATCCGCATCCGTCTTGAGATAGATCGAGTTGAACAGCGTCCGCCACCAGTCAGCCGGCAGATGCCGCTCCAAATCCGACACCGGCCCGATCGTGCGGCCGCCCGGCCCTGCCCCAAGCCCAGCCGCGCCCGGCGGCATCGCCTGCCTGGACTTCTTTCGAGGTCGGCCGCTGGAAGAACTCGGCGGCTCAGCCGTCTCCTCAAGCGGAGCGGCAGGTGAATCGACGGTGCGACTGGAATCGGCCATGGCGTCAGCGGAGCAGAGGTGCGAAGGTGGATGGGCGCAGCAAGCGGGGATTGTTGGAGCCGCCGCGCCAAACATCAAGCGGCAGCGGTCCGCCATGCCATGTCGGTCCGTCTGTTCCGTCTGGGCAAGTGTCGGGCCGCGCTAAGGCGCAACAGCGCAGAATTTTGATATCCGAACGCGGCGTTTTGATATCCGAGAGCCGCGCCAGCATATCCCAGCGCAGCGCGAGGGTATCCAAGCGGAGCGCCATGAGATGCCGGCGCACCGTTCGGATACCGTGGCGGAGCGATGTGGTTGCCGAGACGCACAAGTTGCAACCGCGCGGCCTTCCGCCGCCCCCGGAAATCGCGGCTCCAGACCACGGCACCCGGCTGTGGCGGGAGCACAGCAGCCCGGCTTCATTGAGGCAGTTGTCGCCACTCGCCGTCTGGCAGGAAGTCGTCTTCCTCAACATCGATCGTCACTGCGACAGCTGCCGAAATCGGCCCCGTTCTTCCATAGAACAACTCAAACAAGTCTTCGCTCTTTGTCGGATCGACTACACGGCCCTCGCGGCACTGCAGAACGTTGTCAACAACGTATTCTGACAGCGACCATCCATACTTGTGCGGAAATGACCGCTCAGCGAGCTTTGCGGAGATCGCACCGACACTTGGGCTCTCAGACGCGGATAGTTGTTCACAGACATCAAACACAACCGTAGAAGGTACGATCCTAGTACCCACCTCCACGTTTCCGCCAAGAGCTGCAGGGGCGACTGAGGGCACTAACACTGTCCACGGTAACTTAAATGGATTGTAGAAGAGATAACAAACGGGAACTCGACGTTGTGCTTGGTATTGGCGGATCACGCTGATTTGATTATCGCCATTGGACAATGCTAGGTACTTCGAGTTATCGTCGAACGAAAACAAACGCGGCTGCGCCATTGCAGCATACTTCTCATTGGACGGAAAGATGCGCCCGAATCCGACTCTGTAGGCCAGGTCCATGTCATCAGGCGAACTGACTTCAATGGGGTAGAGACGCTTCGACTGGAAGAGAGCGACCTTAGTGAACTTGTATTCACCCCTGACTCGAAAGATGAATAGCATGCCGATGTCGGCAACCTCCCAACTGTAGAACATGGCCCGTCCGCCCAAGAAGTGCGTCTCGATCCAAACGGTGGTGGCAGATGGCGTTACAACAAATGGCGCAACGCCTTGCAACGCCGAGATGAACAATTGATCTAGCGCAGGCTCATGCGAGTGCGGAACCGTGGAGAGCCGAAAGGATGTCTCACGATCCACTCGGTCGAACACGGAGCGCAGCCAATCAAGGGCATCTTGGGGCAGCATGGCCATCAGTTTACACTTAACTTCGCCGATAGGGACAACATGCTCGCCCTCTCCATTCGCCAGCCGCCTGCGGAGTCACGCTCCCCGCGCCAGTCCCACGAAATAGGTTGCGTCGTCCACCGGTGTGAAGACGACGCGGTCGCCGGGTTTGACGCCGTGCGCTTTGAACCATTTGCCCCACACTCGTGTGCGCAGCAGTTTGCGCGGGCCGACGATATCGGTTTGCACGCTCGGGCCGTCGTAGAGCATGAGCGTAATGAGATCAGCCGCTTCGCGCAGGGTTGCTCCGCCGATCGCCCATGTGGGGAAGCGGTCAAGCACCTTGGTGACATATAAGGTGTTGTTGCGCAGGTTGCCTTCGGTGATGGTAATGAAGAAGGACTCTTGTGAATTCTGCGCATCCGAACCAATAGCCGCGCGGCGGGAGCCCGCGGTTGGGTCCGAGATCGAATGGCCGCGCGCACCGCGGCCTGCCGGCACGCGGCTACTGTGCGCTTCCAAAGTTGCTGCACTTTCAAACAACGTCGGGCTCATCTTTCGCCAGGCCATGTCATTTTCGAGGACAATCCAGGCAGCGCCTTGCGAGGGCGGGATGGCAGGGCCGTGGTCGCACGGCTGGACATCGCGCAGCCAGATGAGCGTGACGAAGTTGCTGCCGGCTTTGTTTCGCCAGAATGCGGCGTCGCCTCGAATGAGGTGGTTGTAATCGCGCTTGATCTGCGCCAGCCGCTTGCGCGTGATGTCTCCTTCGCAGAGCACATGCTCGGCAGCAGCCACAGCGCGAAACGGGCCGGCTGACTGCTTGAAATAGATGCGCTCGCCCGGTTCGATCATTTCAAATGGCGCGCGTGCCTGCACCGTCAGGCGGCACTCGACGGTCTTGGAGCCGTCGAGAATCATATCGAGGTAGGGCTTGAGAAGGATCGCGATGTGGATCATCGTGCCGCTCGTGCTGGGGCGCGGGAGTGGGCGCAGCCGTATGATATTGATTCCGCGCCTCCTCGCACCCCTCCAGCAGTGTCCTCCTCAAGTCCCGTCATCATCGTCGATCAGCTCACGAAGCGGTATGGCAACAATACCGCGGTCGATGGGATTTCGTTTGAGGTGAATCGCGGCGAGGTGTTTGCGTTTCTCGGTCCCAACGGAGCGGGGAAAACGACGACGGTTGAGATTCTTGAAACGATTCGCAAGCCCACCGGGGGGGCCGTGAGCGTGCTGGGCATGGATGTGACGAAGCGAAAGCGCGATGTGGTGCGGCGGATCGGCGTCCTGCCGCAGAACTTCGCATCGTTCGAGCGGTTGACGGTGCGGGAATCTATTCAGTATTACGCGCGAGTGTTTGATGCGAAGCCGGACATTGATGCCCTGATCGACCTTGCGCATCTGCGCGAGAAGCAGCACGCTTTGGTGGGATCGCTTTCAGGCGGCTTGAAGCAGCGCATGGGTGTGGCGGCGGCGCTGGTGAATGATCCTGAGATTGTGTTTCTTGATGAGCCGAGCGCGGGGCTTGATCCGCGGGCGCGGCGGGCGATGTGGGAGGTGCTGGTTGATCTCAAATCGCAGGGCAAGACGGTCTTCCTGACGACGCATTACATGGAGGAGGCGGAGTATCTGGCGGATCGAATTGCGATCATCGCAAAGGGGCGCATCATTGCGACCGGCTCGCCGCATGATCTGATTGAGAGTCACGCTTCAGAGATGTGCCTGACGCTGAAGGCGGTCGATCCGCGCTCGCTTGATATGATCCGCAACATGAACTTTGCGGCTGAGTGCGCAAACGGCGGCGACAACATCAAGGTGAAGGTGCGCGATGCGGATGATGTGCAGGCGATACTGCATGCGATGAAGCAGTCGGGCCTGCCGCTGCCGGGCATGGATGTGCGCAAGCCGAACCTTGAGGAGGTGTTCCTTTCGATGACCGGCCGGCCACTGCGCGATGAAGATTCGGCTGATGAAGTGTGCCCATGAGCCGCAGCGTGATCCTTGCGAATGTGGTGGTTCGACTGCGAACGCTCAGCCGTGAGAAGTTCGCGATGTTCTTTACGTTTCTGTTTCCGCTGATTCTGATCCTGGTGTTCGGCGTGCTTTTTACATCGCGGCAGCGGTTGCCAATTGAACTTCACGTGCAGGATCTGGATGGCACTGCTGCCTCAGCGCAGTTGCTTGATGCGATCACTGCGGAGGGGATTTTGTCGGTTGAGCGTATGCCTGTTGATGTTGATGCGGAGGTGTATGCGAAAAAGCATGAGCGCGCGATCGTGATGGTGATTCCGCAGGGGTTTGCGGCTTCGCATGAGGGGAAGGACGGCGGGCGGCCGGCTTCGGTGCGGTATGTGTATGACCCGGCCGGGCTGGCGGTCGATGCGCAGGAGGAGTTTTTGCATGCGACGCTTTCGGAGATCAATCGCCGCATCGTGGCGACGGTGGCGTTCATTCGGCCGGATGAGCAGCCGGCCGTGGAGCAGCGCAGGCGATTCTTCGACTTCTTCGTGCCTGGCATCATTGCCATGGCGATTATGACAGCGAGTTTGTATGGCGCGCTCGCAATCAGCGCGGAGCTGCGGCAGAAGGGCATTCTGCGCAAACTCGCTGCGACGCCGATCACGCGATCGGAGTGGCTGCTCTCAAACGTGCTGTATCAACTGGTGCTGGCGGTGATTTCGACCGCACTGATACTTGCGGTAGCGTATGTTGCGTTCGATGCAGGGTTGCGGATCAACCTTTGGCTGATCGTGTTCGTGGTGCTTTCGGTGTTTACGTTCGTCGGCATGGGCATGGTGCTCACGCCTTTGGGCAAAGATGCGGAGAGCGCGTCCGCCGTGGGCAACGCGGTGCTGTTTCCGATGATGTTTCTTTCGGGGACGTTTTTTCCCGTGCAGGTGATGCCGGAGTTTCTGCAGGCGGCTGCGTATGTGCTGCCGCTGTATTACATCAATGAAGGATTCCGCGCAGCAATGCTGTACGCAGATCACGCGGCGGCGATGCAGTACGCGGCAATCACGGCAGGATTTGCAGCAGCGCTGTTCATCGGCGGCGCGCTGGCGACGCACTGGGATGAACGCGCGTGAGATTCATCAGTGAACCGGCAAAGTCGGGGTGACAGGCACTCGTTTGAACCGGTCACCACAATGGCTGAACGGTACCTGGACGCGTTCACGTCGTCAACGCCGCCGTACCTGCGTCAAATGGCCAAGATTGCCCGCAACGCCCAGTGACTCTAGCGATAGGTGGCAGGAATTCGGTCAAATCGCTTGACTTTGTGGCAATCAGAACCGATACTTTTATTGGAGGCTCGGCCTCGGGGCTGCTCTCGGGTGGCCCCAACGGCGTTGCCTCCTCTCTTTTGCGCTCACCGCGCAGTGTATGGATCGGGCACGAACACGATTCCATACTCTTGAAACACCATCCCGTCGCGGTATCCATCACCTTTGAACTGAAGCTGGTTCAGCCAAGGGCCGAATTCATCCGCTATCTCAGTTCGGACCGGCGAATCCATCCCGCGCGTTGGCAAACGAAAACCCCAGTTCAAACAGTAGATCGCCAAGTCTGCCGCTTGCACCGGGTACGCCATATCCGATGAAACAAAGAACGGCGTGGGCACAATCCACGCCGAACGGTACCGCCCGGTCTTGGTCTTGGTGAAGTAGCCCTCCAGCCTCCTGACGAATCGGCGATCCGCCGTCTTGTCCACCTCGTCCATCACCAGCAGGCCGTACTTCTGCTCAGACTCCAAGAAGTAGAAGAAGCGCTCAAGTAGGAATACCTGATCCTTGCGAAGAAACTCTTGCGCTTCGGTCGTCGCCGGCTTGGTCACACTGCGCGGAATCGCGGCTGCAAACCGCTTCGCCTTGTGATCGCGCAGCAACTCGAATATCCCGCGCGCCATCTCTAAAGATGCCTGGCCGTAGGCCGTGAACTCCGCACGCGTCGGCTTCTTCTTCTCAAGGCCTTTGGTCAGGAATCCGCGGCAGTGCTTGCGCCGCTCTTCGTTTTCCATCCTCGGCCCCTGCGCTGCAAACTTGAAGCGGTCCTTGTCCAGCAACTTACATCCCTTGAGCTCCTTGCGGAATTGATGCAGTAGCGTACCGAATGCGGCCAGTTCCAGCCGTTGGACATCCTGCACAAACGGCCAAAGTTCTCCGGCATGAAGGGCCACGCCGCCGCGCACTTCATACGGCATAGCACGGTGATCGTGCCCGCTTTCATCGAGGAACAACAGCCAACTCATCGGTTCAGCATGATACTGAAACGATCCGATAGTGTGTGCGATTGCGGCGACTGAGTCAGCTGTATTCCGGCCTGAATTGCGTTCAAACTTGGCCAGTTGAGTCGGGGTGACAGGATTTGAACCTGCGGCCTCGTCGTCCCGAACGACGCGCTCTACCAAGCTGAGCTACACCCCGATGGTGTAGTAACGAACAACTGCTGAGGGGTGACAGGACTTGAACCTGCGGTCTTCCGCCGCGACGGCCGCTCGACCAAGCTGAGCTACACCCCGATGGTGTGGAGAACATCCGAACACAGAGGCGGAATACGCAATGCCTCTGAAACAAAGTAGTGGGCGGAGCAGGATTCGAACCTGCGAAGACTTACGTCAACGGGTTTACAGCCCGTCCCCTTTGGCCACTTGGGTATCCGCCCTGTCGGCTCTTCAATTGTCATTGCCCAAATGAGGGACGGGAAGTCTATCGGTATGGGTCCAGCCGATCAAGGAGCAGGGGCGGAGCCGAGCGAGACGCAGCGAGTGCAGAGCCCTGCGCTGGGGCGATCTATAAGCCCGGCTCACGGTAAAGATCGACGTAGAAGTCGAGCAATTTGCGGCCGTCGATTTCCCGTGTTCGAGCGTGCTTGAAGTTGAAGTTCTCGAACAGGGCGATCGCCGGCCCGCGCTCGATTCGCACATCGAGAACGACCTTGAGGTAGCCGTGCCGCTGGCAGAACGAGAGCGCCTGCTCCATCAGCCGGGTCGCTACGCCACGACGGCGGTAGGGCTCCCGCACGCGCAGCCGGCGAATCTCCGCCGCATTGTCGGCCGTCTTCTGCACGCCGACCATGCCGATGATCTCCTCCCCGAACTGTGCGACCCAGAAGCCGCTCTGCCCCTCATCGCCAAAGTAGGCCTCGCGCAGGTTGTCGATATCCGCCCCGGTGTCGTTTTCCCGCAACTGCCCCTCAGCCAGCCCTTCGTGAAAAAGCTCGACGATCGCCGGCTGATCGGCATCCATGGCAAGGCGAATCTCCACCTTCTCGACATCGAAGTTGGAGGGCGTGAGGTCGGACATTGGGATGGTTGAGCCGCTCTCGAGCATGGTGTCGGTTTCTAGGCGATCAGAGCGACGAGGGTTCTCTCTCAAACATCGATGAACTCCACCGTGTCGTTCGATGGATTGAGGACAGCGGCAGTATATCGGCGAGCCCGAAACAACGCGCCGGGATTGATGATGCGCGTCGGGCCGACTCTCTCATTCCGGACCTCATGGGTATGGCCGTGCAGGAGGTAATGGACGCCCGATTGGATGGCCTCCTCCATCAGCCGATCCAGGTGGCCATGGGTGAAGGCGATTTCCTTGCCGCCCACGGTGACTCGGCCAAGGGGGTGATCCACGTGCAGGTCCATACTTCCGGCGTAGCGGGCGAGTTCATCTTCCTCCAGATCGCAGTTTCCGAAAACAAGATGGACCTGCGGCGCTGCCCCTACCAGTTCGTCGATGACGGTTTCGGTCTCGATGTCCCCAAGGTGAATCACGATGGAGCAGCCGCGCTCCTTGAGCGCAGCAACGGCCCGGCCGGTGATCGCTGCACGGCCGTGCGAGTCGCTGAGGATGCCGATAAGCGGATGAGCCGGCACGAGCGGAGTGTAACAGCTTGGAGCATCCTCAATCGGATGCGAAGTCGCCGTCACGGGTCAGATACAGGACAGACGACACTATTGTCTTGCAATGCGCTGCGCGGAGGGTATGCTGAGGGCAGCATTGCTGGCTGAGCCGAGCCGCAAGCTCATGCTCCATGGTGGAGAAATGATCGTCTCGAGGCGACGCTGCGCGATGGCATGAGCATCAGTGGAGGACTGACATGAAATACAATCGTCGAGTGCAATTGTCCTCTGCGACGATCTGCGTATTTGCAACGTTCACCGGACACGCACTGGGGCAGGGCACGACCTACGAGTGGATCGGCGGCGGATGTGGAAGCGGGAGCATCTGGATCGACCCGGAGGAGTGCGACAACCCGCCGCCGTGCCAGGTCTTCAACTGGGATCCCGCGACGTGCAATATGAGCTTCATGGACACGGCGATCATCCCGCGCGGATTCACCGTGAGCATGATCAATCCAGTGGAAGTGGGGACGCTGCAGGTCCAGGGCCTGCTCAAGATCAACAACAACCTTACGGTCAACTCGGCGACACTTGCATCCGTGGAGATCGACTCCAGTTCAGGCCCGGTGTTCACGGCTCTCGGGCCGGTTACGTTCAATGGCAACACCACCTTCAGCCGGGGCACGCTTGCCGGCTTCAATACGTTCACGGTCGCAGGCGGCGAGTTTCATCTCAGTCCGATCGGCACCGGCCTTCCGCGCATCATCGACGGCGCGATCCTCATGAACAACGCGGTTGTTCACGCCGACCTGTCGCTTCAGTTTCGTAATGCGGCGGAGGTTTTCAATTCGGGGACGTGGCGCGCCAACGGGATGCTCGGTGACCCCAACCCTGCAAACTCGCTCGGTGTGTTCAAGAACTTTGGATCACTTGTGAAGGACGCGCTTGGCAGCACATCGGTGCTGGTGCCTCTGGACAACCTCGGCGGTTCAATCACGGTAAATGCCGGCACCCTGAACGTCAATCGAGGCGGCAACCATTCCTCAGGCAGTTACCAGTTGTCCGGCGGCAGCATGTCTTTTCAGGGGTTTGACGACAACGGCACGCCCAGCGGCGTGCGCATCACCGGGCCGATATCCGCCAGCGGCAACGGCAACCTGCAACTGCGATTCGATCGAACGATCATCGAATCCGGCGGCTCCCTTACTTCGAGTCTGAACGGCACGTTCGGTCTGTGGATTGGCGATGAGAGCAGCACGCGCGTGCAATGCGACGGCGCGCTAGTGAACGAGGGCTTGATGACGTGGACCGGCGGCCGCATCACGCGCACGAACGAAGAGGGCGGTTTAGCAAACAAGGCCGGTGGCCAGTTGTTCATCCAGGTGTCGAACGGACAAGAGCTAAATGCAACCCTCTACAATTACGGTACGGTCGCTCAATCAGCGAGTCTCGCCATCAATGCCGGGGACGTCAACAACCAGAACGGTGGTCTGTGGACGATCGCCTCGGGCGACCTCAACTCGTCCGACCGCTCGTTCTTCGGAAATCACGAAACGGGGAAAGTTGTGAAAACGGGTACTGGATCGTCCAATGTTTACACAACGTATGTGAATGCCGGCAACACGACGATCGAGCAGGGCACGCTGGATTTTCGCGGCGGCGGTGGAACCTCCCCCTTCGTCATATCGGATGCGCTCTTTCACATTCACGAGTCGGCTACCTGCCGGTTCAGCCAAGGGGAGTATCAATGGACGAAGGTTGGCTTCGACGGGTCCGGCGATGTGCGGCTAGACGGCGCAACATTTCATTTGGTGTCCACCCAGGCAGCGGAATCCCGGACGCACCAACCGGGGGCATTCCACTTTGAAAACGGATTGATGGCGGGTGTCGGCGAGTTCGTAAACCTGCCCGATGGCCACATGACATGGAGTGGCGGGACCATTGCGGCGGGCGCCCTTGGCGACGGCGGCGTCAGCAACTTTGGAATATTCAATGTGATTGGAATTGCCCCTGCCGCGAAGTTACTGACAGGTCGGTTGCATACTGAAGAGGAGATGTTCGCGACGTCATTCACGATCGACGGCGGCTTGTTGACCAACGCTCACCATCTGACATTCACAGGCGGCACGGTCGCCGCCGGCGCCTCGCCAGGCAACATTCTCAACAAAGGCGCAGGATCGATCATCAAGACCGGTGGCGGGACGACCAACATTTGGCCGCCCGTGACGAATGAAGGGACGATAGATGTTCAGGAGGGATGGCTTGACCTCAAAGTTCCGCCGACGAACTTCACCGACGGCGTGCTTTTCGGCGGAACATGGCGCGTGCGTTCCGATGCGAGGTTGATCACGCCCGGGGCCATCACCGCGACGAACTCGGCTGCGTCCATCACTCTGGAGAGCGGCGCGGTGTGGGACGCCCTTACCAACCATCTCATCCAAAACAACGGAACATTACAAGTTGAGAATCAGGGGCAAAGCACATGCAGCGCTCCTGGCGGAACGCTTTTCAACTTCGGGAACCTTGAGTGCGGCGGCGGTGGAACGCTTAAGGTCAATGGCACCATCGACAATAGCGAAGGCGCCGTCATGCAGCAGTCAGCAGCAACCGAAGGCGATGGGGGCACGGCCGGCGGCTCCGGGGACGGCGGCTTCATCGCCACCACCGTCAACAACCACGGCATCATCCGCCCCGGCGGCGAAGGCGCACCCGGTCCGTTCAACCTCACCGGCGATCTTGTCTGTCACGCAACCTCAGGCATCGAAATGGAACTCGCCGGCCTCACGCCGATTGATCTGCACGATCATCTCACCGTCACCGGCGACATCGCGCTTGCCGGAACGCTGCACGTTTCGTTTCTCGATGCGTTTGAGCCGGCCGTGGGCGAGCAATTCACGATTATCACAGCGGTCAACGGCACAATCACCGGTGCATTCGAGTCCATCACCGGCGCGACGAACGTCGAGATTGACTACACCGATTCAAGCGTGACGCTCACCGTCACCGAACCGCAGGTGCCGGGCGATCTCACCGGCGACGGCTCTGTCGGCGTGCCTGACCTGCTCATCCTGCTCGGCACGTGGGGCACGTGCGCCGATCCGTCAGAGTGCCTCGCTGACCTCGATAAAAACGATGCTGTAGGCGTCAGCGACCTGCTGATCCTCCTTGCGAACTGGGGATGAGCGGCGGCCACTTGCGGCTGTTACGCGGCGAATGCTGCAGCGGTGAGATACAGCAGCGCGATGAAGCCGATCATCGTGATGAACAGAAACGCCAGCCAACGGTGAATCAGGCGTTCCTCGCTGGGGAGTTCGGCGATGTCGTGGTCGGCGAGCGGCGCATGCAGCGTCATCGGCTGGCCCAGGAGTCCTTCCATCTCTGCGTAGCTTCTTGCCGGCCGCTCGATCAGATTGCAACCACAACGGGCACATCGCTCCGCGGCCCCGCCACGCAGCAGAACCCCGTCGTAGCCGCACATCACGCAGCGACGACTGAGAAGCCGGCGATCAAGCGTCTGAACCTTGCTGAGCATACACAACCAGCGTACCAAAGCGGCGGGCGGGTTGCCATAGAAAACGTGGCCGGTTCGACCTGCGAAGTTCACCGCACGGTTCAAGGGCAAAGAGGCGAAGGGGCGAAGTGGCGGGGTTGCGGGGTTCCGGGGTTCCGGGCTAGTGCTCTCCCTCTTTATTCAAGCTCAAAGCACTCCTTATGATCGCCTTCACGAGCGCAGCGGACGATGCCGTTCTCGACGCGCAGCGCAAGCGGCGGCGTCATCAGCGACCAATCCGCGCCGAGCGGCAATTGCATGAGCGTCACGTTCGGATCCAGATCGCCCGGCATCGGCCAGACGTTTGCCCCATCGCCAGTCAATTCTGTCCGTGATGCTGGAATCTGAATGGCAACGACCGGCGCACCCAGCGGCCGGATCAGGTCGTCGTAAAACATATCTTCACAGTGCGTGCACGTTCGGCTGTAGAACACGACGTAGTGCAGGCCCTCATCAAGACCTTCAGGCCAGCGCGGCATGAACTGAAAGATCTCAATCTCGCGCCACGGTGTGCCCGGCCAGGCATCGAGATTCTGTGGATACCAGTTGCGCGGCACGGCCTTCGGCGAGACATTGACATATGGATCGCGCGGCGGCGCAGGTTGCGCCGTTTGCTCAACCTGCGCATCATCGCCATCACCCGGCTGCTCTTGATCTGCTGAATCAGCGGCAACGTCGTCCGACTGCGCGCCAGGCGTGGACGCGCCATGCAGCAGGTTGCCGACGGTGAAACTTGCGACTAGGCCGATCGCCATTGCGCCAATCAATGCTCCAGCTGTGCGCGGGCAACTGCCGCTGCACTCGGTTTGCACCGGCGGGCGGAACAAGACGACGCCGAGCAGCAGCAGGCCGTCGGCAATAAGCATGTGCCAGGGCTTCACGGGCACCGTGCCTCCAAAGCATCCACACGATTCCGCGCCCTTGGCCAGCTCGCCCAGCAGAATGAGCACGAATACACTCAACATGAACATGGCCATCGGGCGGGCCAGCCGGGCAAGGAAGACCATCACGAGGATCGCAAAAATTTCCAGCCCGATGAGCGCGTAAAGCGTGGCATCCAGCACCTCGGGGCCATAGGGTTTGACCGCGTTCACGATGTTGCTCGGGAGCGTTGATGCAGTGCCGGCATGCAGTTTGAACACGACGCCGGCCAGGATCCAGAGCGGCACGACGATGCGCGAGAGTACGAGGCCGATGCGGTCGTTGAGCGGAGTGTGTGAAAGCATGGTGAACTCGTCGGTGGCAAGGAACGGTGAGGGCGCGGGTATCGCGCGAGAGAGAGGGCAGGTCAGGGTCGAACGCAGCTGCGGAGGTCCATATTTCACGAAAATGGCGTTCCAGCGCGTGTCGCGACGCCACAACTCGTGCGCCGGTGCGTGGCGTTCAGGAGGCCCCTGCCATCTCGATCGCCTCGCAAAGAAGATGGATCACGACCTGGTGGGCTTCCTGGATGTTCGCGGAATCAGTTCCAGGAATGATGACGGCTAGGTCGCACAGCGCGGCGCAGGAACCGCCATTGCCGCCGAGCAAGCCGATTGTTGTCGCGTTCTTCGTGCGCGCTGTTTCGAGTGCCTTGATGATGTTGCGGCTGCGACCGGAGGTGCTCAGCACGAGTAGGACATCACACGGCATGAGGAGCGCTTCACATTGGCGCGAGAAAACGCTCTCATATCCAAAGTCGTTGGCAATGCAGGTGAGTGCGGTCGGGTCGGCGTTCAGGCAGATGGCTCTCTGAGCAGGACGATTGCCTCGGTACCGGCCGATGAGTTCCTCAGCCAGATGCATCGCCTCGGCTGCGGAGCCACCGTTGCCCGCGGTGTAGAGCGTACCGCCGGAGTTGAATAACACCATGATGCGATCAGCGAGCGCTGCAATCGTGTCGATCTGCGGCTGAAGCGAGCGCACCGCTTCCAAAGAGCCATCGATGCGCTGGAGAAGGTGGGCGCGACTGTCCATTGGGGTATTGTGGCATGAAACGGCCTCCCCTGCCGTGGCAGATGGACTTGAGCGGCGGGGGCAGGTTGATGCCGCTAGCGCCGTCGCCGCGGTCCCGACTTGGAGCTGCGCTTGTTGCTGCTCGTGGTCTTGGTTCGCTTCTTCGGCTTGCGGACTGCGTGATCTCCCTTGAACTCAATCGCGGTGCGCTGCGGCGTTTTTGTGATCATCAGATCCATGGTGCGGCTGGGCAGATCAATGGCGACGATCTGCACCGTTACGATGTCGCCGATCGCAAGTGACAGTCCGCTCCGCTGCGCCACGACCCGGCCGGTCGATTCATCGACGCGCCAGCGGTCGGGTTTCCCGCCGGCCTGGGGCATGTCCTTCATGGCGACAAGTCCTTCAACGAGGAACTGTTCGATCGAAACGAAGACGCCCTTATTCACCACGCCGGTGATGACGCCGGGGAACTCATCGCCGAGGTGATGCTCGTGAAGGAACTGCATGACGAGGAAGCTGCGGAGTTCGCGCTCAGCATTCTCCGCTTCGACTTCCATATCGCTGCAATGTCGACCGAGCTCAATGAGCTGCCCTTCATCGAGAACGTGCTCATCAGCCGCGAGCCGCTCCGCAAGCTGTTTCCGCTTCTTTCCCCCGGCAACCTTACGCCCATTGTCGGTCAACTCCAGATACGCCTGCAAAGCCCGGTGCAGCGTCAGATCGGGATACCGACGGATCGGGCTGGTGAAATGCGCGTAATGCTCCGATGCGAGTGCGAAGTGCCCGATCATTGCCGGGCTGTATGACGCCTTGGAAAGCGTCTTGAGCACCGCGAAGTGAATGGCGCGCACCGCCGAAGTGCCGCGCGTGGCATCGAGCAGGCGTTGCAGGTCGAATCGCGTCGGCTCATCCGGCACGCGAATCTGAGCAGCCCGGGCATACATCTGCAACTCCGTCAGGTCGCCGTGTGACGGATCAGGATGGACTCGCCGCAGGATCGGCAGATCGAGCCCGCTGAACAGCCGCGCCAGCGCTTCATTGGCCTCCACCATGAACATCTCAATGATCTTGTGGGTAAACGCATCGTCTTCGGGCACAGCGTTGATGACGTGGCCGTCTTCATCGAAGACGAGTTCCACCTCGGGCAGGTGCAGGACGATCATGCCATCGCGATGCCGCCTCGCCCGGAGAATCTTCGCCAAACGATCAGCAAGTCGCAGCTTCTCGACGAGCATGTCGGAGTAGTGGGTATCGGTGCGAGCATGCTTGCGCGCCTCGGCCATGTTGCCGTCGATGATCGCCTGCGCTTCCAGGTAGGTCAGACGCTTGACCGATCGAATCACAGTGCCGGCGACGCGCTGCCCAATCACTTTGCCGCGACTGTCGAACGTGATGAACGCCGACTTCGTGAAACGATTCACCCCCTCCTGCAGGGAACACACGCCGTTTGAAAGCACCTCCGGCAACATCGGAATGACAAGCCGTGGCAAGTACACGCTGTTGCCACGTGCTCTAGCTTCTTCATCAAGTGGTGATCCTTGCGGGATGAAATGCGCAACATCCGCAATATGAACGCCGAGCGTCCACTCCCCTGCTTGCTCGTCATAGTCAATTGAGATGGCATCGTCGAAATCCTTCGCGTCCGGCGGGTCGATCGTAAAAATGAACTCGTCGGTGAGCACCTCGCGGTCATCCCACGGCCCTTCAGCGTCAACTTCGAACTCGCGCGTCACCCTTCGCGCTTGTTCGATGCACTCATCCGGAAACTCCGTGCGAAGCCCGTGGGCGATGATGACCGCCTGCGTTTCCACATCGGGCCGGCCGGCTTCGCCGAGCACCTGTGTGATGACGCCCTCGGCGTGATACCGCTCTTCCGGGTAGTGTAGCAGTTCGATCGCGACCTTATCGCCTTCTTTGGCATTCTTGGCATGGGGATCACGAATGATGACCGGGTCATGAAGAAGTCGCCCATCCGGAATCACGAACCAGTTGCCGCGCTCCTTGACAAGCACACCGGTGAAATTGTCTTGGCCGCGCTCGATCACCTCAATGATCGATCCGGTCACGCCTGATCGCGCTGACCGATTGAACCCGCCGCCCTTCCCCCGAGAGTCTCGCGAGACGCTGGCCCTGACACGATCGCGAGAGATCGCGCCGCCAGTCTCACTTGGCGGCACAAAGAGATCGCCCTCGCGGTAGGGCTGATCGGGAATGACAAAACCGAAGCCACGTGGGTTGAGGCGAAAGACACCGGTGACTTCATCGGGATAGGACGGCAATCGCACATTGCCATCGCGCCCGATTTCGAGGTGCTTTTCCTGGCGCAGACGCTCCATGGCTTGATCGAAGTCAGGCCGATCCTCATCAGTCACCCGCATATCCCGCGCAATATCATCGAGTGGAGCGGGCTTGTAAGCCGCGTGGGCCAGGTGCTCGAGAATGCGCTGCCGGTATCGAAGTGCCATGCGTTCCCAGAAGCATATCACCACTGTCTGTCAAGCGCGGCAATTCAGGCAAACCTTGCGAACATTGCCGCGCAAGGCGGACATCAAAATCGTGTTGATTCCTTGCTCCTTATAAGACACGTGGCACGTTGTATGCAGAAGAAAGGAGCATTCACAATGCAGAAGATCAGATTCCCCGCTGTTTGGCCCGTTTTGTTCATCGCCTCGTTTGCCTTCGCACTCGGCATCACGTTCCTGATGGTTGGCGGAGCGCAGTCGCAAAGCGCGGCTCGATCTGAAATCGTGATCGACCCCGCAGGTGGCGAGGTTGTCTTCCCGCGCGTGCAGATCATTCAGTGGCGCGATGGAGCCGGCCGATTCGACTCTGTCACCGGTGAGATCCAGCGGTTCCATGGCGATCTCGACAACCCGGCGGTCAGGCCGACGTGGCGTGTCGATGTCCCCCCGGTTCGCGAGCGCACCAGCGGCATGCTCCGCATTCAGCACCCGGTCGGTCCGCGCGCCATTGACGCCCCATTCCTCGTCGATGTCGTGACCGGAGAGACCTGGCTGCTTCAACGGCGTCCGACCGGCGCGACATGGGTGCGGGTTGACCTGGTTCATTGATCCTGTGGTTGACATGAGGGAACGTTGGAGTTGACAGCAGCCGTGCGGCGGTCATCATGCGTCGATGCCCGACGCGACCGCCGGCCATGCCGCGAACAACTCAGCCACACCCGAGCCGTGCGTCATCGTGATCTTCGGCGCGTCCGGCGACCTGACCTCGCGCAAACTCATTCCCGCGCTATACGAACTTGATCAAGCCGGATCGCTCCCTCCTGGAACAAGCGTCCTCGGCGTCTCGCGCACGCCGATGAGCGATGAGGCGTGGCGCAAGTCGCTTCGGCCGTGGGCGCAGGAGCATGCGCGGGGCTTCGACGCGCAGAAGTGGAACGATTTCGCCGGGCGCATTCATTACTTTGCAGGCGATGCAACGACAAGCGAAGCGTATGCCGGGATGAGAACCCGCATTGAGCAGGTTGATGAGCAATGCGGCTCGCGTGGCAACATCCTTTTTTACCTCTCGGTCGCGCCGCACCTCTATGAGACGATCATTGCCTGCATCGACGAATCCGGTCTCGTCGCCGAGGGCAGGCGATGGTGTGCGATCAATCGCGATCAGTTGCCCTGGCAGCGCATCATCGTTGAAAAGCCATTCGGTCATGATGATGAATCGGCCGCATCCTTGAACCGGGCGCTGGGGCGGGCGTTCGATGAAGACGCGATTTTCCGGATCGATCATTACCTTGCGAAGGAACTCGTCCAGAACCTGCTCGTTTTTCGGTTTGCGAACACGATCTTTGAGCCGATCTGGAATCACCGGTACATCGATCACGTCCAGATCACGGCCGCGGAGGAGGTCGGCGTCGGTCGGCGCGCTTCTTTTTATGATTCAGCCGGTGCGATCCGCGACATGATTCAATCGCATTTGCTTCAGGTCATGGCGCTTGTGGCCATGGAGCCGCCAACGTCATACACCTCGCATCACATTCGGCAGGAGAAGGTGAAGGTGATCGACGCCATCGCGCCTCCGCCACACGATCGACTGAATGAATGTGCAGCGCTGGGTCAGTATGCGGGCGATGATGAGGAATTGGCGTATCACCAGTTGACTGGAGTGCAGGAGGATTCCACAACCGAAACCTTCGCCGCGATCGCGCTCCGCGTCGACAACTGGCGCTGGGCGGGCACGCCGTTCTACCTCCGAACCGGCAAGCGGATGGCTGCCAAGCGCACGGAGATCGTGATACAGTTCAAGCAGCCCGCGGCCAATCTGTTCAAGCACATCGAGCCGTTCAAGTCCGGAGGAACGCGACCGGCCAACCGCATCGTCATTGAGATCGCCCCGCGAGAGAGCGTTCGGCTGCGATTTGAGGGCAAAGTGCCGGGACATGGCGTCAAGCTCGATTCGGTTGCGATGGATTTCGACTATGTGAAGCGTTTCGGGGCTGAACCCGTTGAGGCCTATGGCCCGCTCCTGCTTGACGCGATGCGTGGAGATCAGACCCTCTACAAGCATCGTTTTGAGGTCGAAGGGGCCTGGCGCGCGGTCATGCCGTTTCTTGGCGAACGTTCTGCAGCATTGCGGCAGCAGATCCAGGCGAACTACCGGCCCGGAAGCTGGGGTCCATCCAGCTCTGACGCGCTGCTGGAGCGGCATGGCAGAGCATGGCGCAATGCGGAGCAGGTGTAGACAACCTGTCGCGCTCGCTCCCAACACCTACCGAACTCAACTGGCCCTTGCCAGATCGGGTCAATTTCCTATAGACTTCCGCTTCGCCTACTCAAGCGGAGGAAGAAATGCTTGACGTCATAGTTCTCACGACGGCCGAACTCGCCGGCGCTGCATCCGGTGCAACCTGGTCCGCCGAATGGTCGTTCGGCTTTGAATCCGGGAAACTCAAGGGGGAGATCACGGTTGAGACCACCGAAGAGTCTGATGTTCACTTCTCACTTGTGACGGTTGCGCCGTGGGTGCACGCGCAATGGGTCACGGGAAGCTTCGACTTTGCCCTGCTGGTTCCGCCTGGCGGCGGAGGGGTCGATCACATTCCGGACGAGCCCGTCTGGGCGCTCAATGGCAACACCTGGCTGGTCCAACCGATGAGTATGGGTTCCAGCGGCGCCGGCTACGTCGACTTCGACTGGAGCCCGCCAGGCCTCAAATTTGTTCCCGCTGGAACACTGCGCGTCGATGCCAACTGGACGCAGTCGGCGAATATGAGCTTCACAATCGGCAACTCAATCGGCGCGCAGAGTTGGGATCTTAATGAGAACGGCTCTGTCGGTATCGCTGACCTTATGCAACTATTGACCAATTGGGGAAACCCTTGGAGTCTTTCGGATCTGATCGGCCTCCTCTCCGCCTGGGGCGCCTGAGCGGCCGTCAGCCGAAGATCAGTTTCCAGCCGATTGCAAAGATGGCGACATCCACAATGGCATGGCTCACGTACCCCGGCCAGATGGAACGGTACTTAAGGTAGCACCATGACCACACCGCGCCGCCGATGAAGACGCCCAGGGAGCCCAAGATCGTCACCAGTGTGCTGAACTGCACAGCGAGTGCAAAGACATGATGAAGAGTGAATAGCCCCGCGCTCACCAACACCGCAACAACGCCCCCCGCTTCGGGGAACAACTTCTCGCACTGGCGGAAGACAAACCATCGCCAGACGTACTCTTCGAGGATGGCGTTGAAGGTGATGATGTACAGCGCAAAGAAGAGATAGCGCGCTGGCTCCGCTATTCCCGTATTCTGCGCAACCTCGCGCACCATAGCCGGATCAATTCGACTTGGTCCAAGCAGGACGTACGCGCCGACAATAACAGCCGATATCGCCAGCCCGAGCGCGGCCGCCACCCCGTATCCGCCTTTCCTGGCTGGCGAAAGACTCAGTCGGCCGCGCTCCACGACCAGCAGCCAGAAGATCGGCAGCGCCAGAATCCACACCTTCGCCAGCCCGTAGGCAGCCTGACCTGCAAACGTCCCCGCCGTCGGCTCATGCCACATGGCCAGCAGCACGCCAATCGTCGGGGCCGGCACGAGCAAGAGAAGTGCGAGGAGTGGAGAGGATTTGGCGGGGTGGTCGCGCATCTGCGTCTTTCTTAGGAACAAGCGGTGCACTATTGTGCCGCCAAAGGCGTTCAAATGAAGCATGAAGAATAGCCGCGTGCCGGCAGGCCGCGGTTGGGCGACGCGGCGCTGCGCAATCAAACCGCGAACTTCCACGCGGCTGCTTTCTCGGCCGTTTCACCTGCATCTGCGGTTTCGACGACCTGCTCCGTGACGATTTTTTCGATCAAATGGAGGCGCACCTCGGTGACCGGCCATGACTGATGTGATGCACGATTCCGACGCCGGCGATGTCGCCCAGGCGAGAAGCGGCAGCGCGGAGGCGCTGAAGCGGCTGTACGACCGCCACGCGGCAATTGTGCTCTCACTGTGCAGGCGCGGTGCGCTTGCCGAGGCCGAGGACGCCATGCAGGAAACCTTCATCCGCGCTTTTCGTAAGCTCGACACCCTTCAGGAGGGAGCGAACTTCCGCGCGTGGCTCTACGCCATTGCGGGCCGCGTCTGCTCGGAGAAGCGCCGCGCCGCCGGCCGGCGAATGAAACACGAAGCCGAAGCCGCCGCACGAAACCTTGCCTTGTTTAACGGCCACGCCGATCAGGTCGAGAAGAACGAACAGATGGCCATGCTCAGCGAAGCGCTTGAGCAGCTTCCCGAGCAGGAACGATTGGCGATTCACCTGCATTATCTCGATGCCGACCCCGTCGCAGCTGCACTTCCTGCGCTCGGCATCTCGCGCAGCGGCTTCTACAAGCTGCTTGCGCGGGCGCGGAACCGGTTGGCGGAACTCATGAGCGCTTCGCAGCCACACCCAACCGCTTCAAAGGAGGTCGAATGACTTCTGAAAAGAACAACCGCGACACACAACTTGACGACCACGCTCGGATTGATGCACTGCTGCGGCAGTGGCACGATGAGAATCGTGAAGCGGCAGCGCGCAAGCGTGATGCGATCTTCGCCACCCTTGCAAGTGAACGCTCGCGCGAAGCCGACAAGCGGCAAGTCGCACAACCATCCATACTCTGGAGCATTCTCATGAACCGTTACACGCGCATTGCCGCCTCGATCATCGTCCTCGTCGGTATTGCGGCGTTTCTGTTTCCGCCGCTGGGCGAGCAAAGCGCGCATGCGGATGGCGGGCTGGTCATGCTGCCCGAAGGCGGCCGGCTCGATGCCTTTGATGAACTCGGCGCGCTCATCGGCCCGTGCCCACTCCAGCACACGCATGTCGATGTCAATGTCAGCGGCCACTTCGCGCGCGTCAACGTCACCCAGCGCTATCGCAATACATATGACAGCAAGATCGAAGCGGTGTACACGTTCCCGCTGAGCCACCGCGCTGCAGTCGATCGCATGACGATGACCATCGGCGACCGCATCGTCGTCGGCGAAGTCAAGGAGCGCGAGCAGGCCCGGCAGATTTACGAAGCCGCCCGCGCGGAGGGGTACGTTGCCTCGCTGCTCGAGCAGGAGCGGCCGAACATCTTCACGCAGTCGGTGGCAAACATCGAACCCGGCGCGGAGGTGCTCATCGAGATCAGTTATGTCGAGGTGCTTCAATCGCGCGATGGCGAGTACCGCTTCGATTTCCCGATGGTCGTCGCGCCTCGCTACATTCCGGGCTATCCCACAAGCGGCAAGGTTGATCTGCCTGAAGCGCTCAAGCCGCGAAGGGGCATTGTTCCGCTCGGACCGGCCGCCTATGAAACCGATGGCGCGATCAACGGACAGGTGATCGCAAACATCGTCCGCACAGCAACACCGATCCATCAACCGCCGCAGTCGTGGTGGGAAGTTGAGAATGAAGCCAATGCGCCGCAGGTGCTGCATCAGTTCACTGCAACGTATGCCGACGGCTCGCAGGAGTTCGGCTGGATATTCGATCGCGGCGTCGGCCAACTCAACGGCCGGTGGTTCCACTTTGATCCGCAACTGCTCGATGACTCGGCCGGCGCGCCCGGCGGCGCGTTCTCACCGGACACCAATCAGGTGCCCGATGCATCGAAGATCACGCCGATGCCCGTCCGGCCGGACACCCGCGCCGGCCACTCGATCAGCGTCACCGTGAACATCGACACCGGCGGGCCGGGCATCGTCGATCTGCAATCGCCGCAGCATGAGATTGCAGGCAACGAGTTTCTCAATCGCCTCGGCAAGCCCGCGCCGAAGGCGACGATAACGCTTGCTGCGGAAGATGAAATCCCCAATCGCGACTTTCTGCTCACGTGGAAGACCACGAGTGACACGATCGAAGAAGCGGTCTTCACCCACACCAGCCCGCCGGGCGAGCATGGCGAATTTGCCGGCGGCTTCTTCACCATGACTTTGAACCCGCCTGATCGCGTTATGGATGAGCAGGTCCTGCCGCGCGAGTTGATCTTCGTACTCGACTCCTCCGGTTCGATGTCCGGCTTCTCCATCGAGGCCGCGAAGAAGGTGATCAACAAGGCGATCGACACGATGCGGCCGGGCGACCGCTTCAACGTGATCAGCTTCAACAATACGACGGATGTATTGTGGGACGAGCCGCGCGCGAATTCGCCGGAGAACCGGGCTGCGGCTCAGCAGTACATCGACAGTCGCACAGGCGGCGGCGGGACCGAGATGCGCAGCGCGATCTTGAAGGCGCTGGAGGATCACAATCTTCCGGGCGGGCGAAGCGGCAAGCCGCCTGCGCTGACTCCCATCGAACTCGCGAACCTACCTGCGGACGGCCGCACTGTTGATGTCAAGATCGAAATCACTGCGCTCGGGTACCGCGGCCAGAATGACTTCGTTCTCCATGCAGAGAACAATATTGAGATCGATGCGTTAGCGCCGCTCGGCATGATGGAAGTAATCCACGATGCCGGCATTGCGATGATCTCAGGGCGTTGGCTTGTGCCAACGGATCGCGCGGTCACCTTCACGCTCAGCGGCCAGTGGCGAACCCAGGACGGTCAGCGCGTGTTCGTCGTTGACAGAATCGTTCATAACAGCAGTGCGGCCATGCATCGCGACCCCATGCGCATCGTGCTCTTCGTCACCGATGGCCAGGTCGGCAACGATGATGCGATCATCCAGGCGATCCGCGAGAATGCAAAGACCACGCGCGTGTTCACCGTCGGTATGGGCCGCTCGCCCAACCGCCACTTGCTTGATGAGATGGCGATCACCGGCCGCGGCGCATCGGACTATGCCCTTCCTGATGAAGATATCGACCCGATCGTGGCGCGGTTTGCGCAGCGACTGGCGACGCCGGTGCTTGCTGATATCGAGCTTGCGTTCGACGGCTTTGAAGTCGAGGATGTCATCGCGCCGGGTCTTCCGGGGGCGACGCTGGATCTGCTGCCTGATCTGTACGATGCGCAGCCGCTGGTGATTCACGGCCGGTATCAGCCGGGCGCGAAATCCAAGCGCGGCACCTTGACGATTCGCGGCCGAACCGGCGAAGGGCGGTATGAGCGTGTGGTTGATCTGGAACTGCCAGCCGTGCAGCCGGAGCATGATGTGATTGCGACCTTGTGGGCGCGGTCGAAGGTGAGCGAGATTTCGCGCGAAACGGCTGGGCGCAATATTGACCCGAAGCCGATCGTCGCCCTGGGCGAAGCGTTCGGCATTGTGACGGCGCACACAAGTTTCGTCGCAGTTGAGAAGTCGCGCATCACAGTTGGCGGCAAGCCGATGCTAGTGCGCGTGCCGATCGAGATGCCGAAAGATATGTCGTGGGCGGGGATTTTCGGCCGCGATTTCGTGCCCCTAATGCGCGTCGATGCCGAGCTGGTAGAGGAAGTCCGCGAGAAGGGCATCGATGTGATGGTCGCCCGCGTCCGTGATCTGCAGCAGCAGGAGCGGTATGACGAAGCGCTTGAAGTCGCCGACGCAATCCTCGAAGTTGATCCCAACCTACCAGCCGCATTGCTGGCGCGTGACATGCTCCTGACTTCTGAACTGTACACTCGATATCAGGAGGGCGGGGCTGCATTGCAACTCCGCAATGAAGTCGCGATGGTTCCGCCGCAGATGAAGGTCGATCCGGACGCAGTGCGGATCATCACCCATTTGAAAGGGGGCGAGATTCGCCTCAACCATGCGCTTGCCAGTGCCGGCGGCATCGCGCCGTCCGAAGTTCGCATGCGCATCGTTAGTCATGTGCCACAATCACCGGACTTCGCAGGCGCGCCCGATTTCGATCTGAACCGGGCGCTCTTCCCTCACTCGCGGCAGCGGGCCGAGGGCGAGAGCGGTCCACTTAGTTTCAGCATCAACCTGCCCTGGCAAAGTGATGCACAGCGCGATGGTCCGAGGCGGCAACTGCGCGTCCTAGAGGAGCGTGTGCGCGGCAACGTGTTGTCGGTCGATCAGACCCGCGAAAGTGTCGCAGCGGCCCCCGCCCCGCCGCCACCGCCATCAGAGCCATCAGAGCCATCAGAGCCATCAGAGCCATCGGGAGGATACATCGCGCCGCCGGCTTCCAGGTCGGACGCGGAAGGCACGCCAGTCCTTAGCCGAATCCCAATTGTCGGCAGATTCTTCCGCCATCGAGCACAATCCGGCGAACCCGGCACAACCGCCCTCATGTCCTATCCGGAAGACTGGGAGCAGCTTACACAGGAGCGAGGCCAAGTTGTCGGCCAACTGGCCACGGCAACCGTGCCCATCGACTTCCAGGAGAATCGCCTTGAGGAGATACTGGAGTTCTTCCATCAGGTCTCTGGCGTTCCCATTCACGCTGAGTGGGAGGCGCTTGCTGAGGTCGGCATCGAACCTGATGCGCCGATTTCTTTCGAGCATTCTGCAGAAGTTCCCGTTCTCGCGGCGATTCAACTCGTTCTGCGCAGCGCTGCAGGCAATGCTAATTTTGTGATCGCCGCTGACGAGGAATCCCTGCTCATTACGAGCCGCAGCGGGTATGAAGGCATGTTCGAACTCGATCTAGGCGCGGTCACTGAAGAAGCCATGCGTCAGCGAGAACTTGCCCGCCGGCTCGATGAGCGATTGCGGCTGATGATGATCGACGAACCTGATAAGGATGTGCTCGTGGCGGTGCTGCTTGAAGACCTTGCAGGGCCGACGCTGGACCGGCTTCGCGGCGGCGGACTGACCATTGAAGATCGCTCCGAGCGCGGACCGTTCGTCGTCGGACGCGTTGATGTCGCACGCCTCGAAGAGATGACCATGCTAGACGGCGTGCGGCGGGTTGAACT
>CAZFZT010000019.1:0-43070 GCA_964523675.1 uncultured Isosphaeraceae bacterium | reverse complement strand
GCCGCCCCACGAGCCGCCGCGCCTTCGCGTGCAGTGGCACGGCCCAAGCGCTCACGCGCTGCTGCACTTTGGCAAGTGGATCTTCGCCAGCACGCTGGTCACCTTTCTGGCGGCGAACCTCGACAAGCCGGTGCTCGGCACGCTGCTCTCGGCCGACCTGCTCGGGTTGTATGCCATCGGCTTTGTCTTCGCCAAGGTCACGATGCATGTGGGCCAACGGCTTTCCGGCATGATCATCTTTCCGATTCTGTCGCGATATCAGGACGACCCACAACGTGTGGTCGCCATGTGCATCCGAGCGCGACGATCGGTGCTCTGGGTCAGCGGCGCGGCATGTGCAGCGTTTGCGATCGGCGGACCCCTGTTCTTCGAACTGCTCTACGAATCGAGGTATCACCCGGCCGGGGACATCGCGCGATGGTTGTCCATGTACATCTGGGTTGCGGTGCTCATCACCAGCATGGATCAGATTCCGCTCGCGCTCGGCTCCTCGCGCGCCCTCTTCATAGCCAACTTCATCAAGGCACTGGGGATTCTGCCCGCCATCGGCGGCTACTTCATCGCGCAGCTGCCCGGCTTTATTGCAGGTCTGACGTTGGGATGGCTGCTTGCCAAGATCGTATTGCTGTTTCACGTACCCACCCAGAGATGGGCGCTTACTGGGCAAAGCGCTCTGTTCACGATCGGCTGGGCCGCCCTCATCCTGCCCGGCATTGTGCTCGTCGAGCACATGGCTGGCATTGGCCGCTGGCCGGAGATCGCCGTGACTCTTTGCATCATCATGGCGGCGCTCATGGCGGCTGCGGCCGCGCTGTGGCGCCTTGAAGGTCGGTCAATGCTCGAATCACACAGGCGCAAGAAGCGCCCTTCATCCGGCATGGAGCGGACATGAGCGTGGTCGAAGCAACTGCATCTCCCCGCACTCATCTCGCCGATGCACACAGCATCGGGCAACTGGCGCGCCATGTGAGCAATGTGACCATTGCAGCGCGCACCATCAGCGATCGCCGGCCGGATGTGCTCATCGCGCGCGTGCCGCTTGAGTGCGGCGGCAGCGCGATTGTAAAGTTATGGCATCGGCCGACGATCAAGGGCGCGCTGCGCCGTCTCACCGGCACGAATGCCGGCTTTCGCGAGTATCGAACGCTGCGCATCCTGCACGATGCCGGGGTGCGCGTGCCGCAGCCCCTTGGATATGTCCAGTTGCAGAAGTGCCGCCATACTGAGGCGCTTGTAACCGAGGACTTGGGCGATTGCGAGAACGCACTGGAGCGGGTCCATGCGCTGGTGCGCCGCGACCGACTTGAGGCGCTGGGCGCGCTGGATGCCGCGCTGATCGGCGCGACCGCTTCGATCATCGACAGCGGCATTGTCGATGTCGATCATCGCTTGAACAACTTCCTGATTGACCGAGATGAGAAGCCGGTCAGGATCGATCTTGAACACGGGATGTCGCTGTGCAATCCATTTGGCGCCCGCTGGCTGGGAGAGATGCTGGGCACGCTCGTCGGCAGTTACGTATTTGCGGCGCAGCCGCGGCTTGAGCTGGCGGAATCGTTTGCTGCACGGCTGCTGGAGCGGATGGGCCCACTGCCTCGTCGCGCCCGGCGGCGCATGGGAGCGGTGGCGGAAGCGATGTTGGAGCGACAGCGCCGAACGCGAGGCATTGATGTGCGAATGAAGCTTTTCTGAGGTGGACGGAGCAAGACGATATGAAAATCACATTCGTTCTCGGATATGCCGGTCTTGCCGGCGGCGTGCGCGTCATAGCGACTTATGCAGAAGCGTTACGACGGCTGGGTCATGAAGTCACCGTGGTTTCAACGCCGCACAAGCGACAGTCCCTGCGCCGGCGCCTCAGCGCGCTGCTTCGTTGGCGCGGCGGCTCCAATGGTCATTCGCACTTTGAGAACGTCGAGGTGCGGCACCGTGTGATCGATCGCTTTCGCCCGGTTGTGAACGATGATGTTCCTGACGGCGACATCGTCATCGCCACATGGTGGGAGACCGCTGAGTGGGTCTGGAATCTCTCAGCACGCAAAGGCGCGAAGGTGTACTTTCTGCAGGGCTATGATGCGCATCGCGACGAGTTCGTCCCACCTGTGGAGCGAACATGGCGACTGCCGATGCACAAGATCGTCGTGGCGCAGTGGCTGGCGGACCTTGCGCGCGATCGCTTCGGCGATCCAAGCGCGACATTGGTGGCCAACGGCGTTGACCTGCGGCAGTTTCACGCTCCGCCACGGGGCAAACAGCGCGTGCCGACGATCGGCCTCATGTATTCGCCCGTACACACGAAGGGCGCGGACATCGCGGTGGAAGCGGTGCATCGAGCTGGCAAAGCAGGTCCGCTGCGCGTCATCGCCTTCGGTTCGAGCAGGCCGAAGTCGGAACATCGGTTGCCCGCTGGGGCAGAGTTTCATTTGAAGCCGGCGCAGGATGCATTGCGGCAACTCTACAGCAGTTGCGATGCCTGGCTGTTCTCCGGCCGGCGTGAAGGATTCGGCCTGCCGATTCTCGAGGCGATGGCCTGCCGCACACCGGTACTGGCCACGCCGACGGGCGCTGCGCCGGAACTCGTCGGTGAAGGCGGCGGCATGATGGTCGGCCACGATGATCCGAGCGCATTGGCTCAAGCCATCCTGCGCACCGTGTCGCTCACCGATGATCGCTGGCGGCAAATGTCCGACGCGGCCTGGCGCACGGCCCGGTCTCGCACGTGGGAGCGCGCCGCAGCACGGTTTGAGGCAGCGCTGCGCCAGATTCAGCGATCACATCAATCAGAGTCTGCACCCATAGCCGCAGCCGGCTGACGCGTCACAATGGACGAACCATGAGCGCGCTCGCTCACATTGCACTTTTGGGATGGATTCCGGCGGTGCTGATGCTCTTTGCGCTGCTGCCGCCACGCCGCGCGGTCATCGCCGCCTTCGTGCTCGGGTGGCTCTTCATGCCGATGGCTGGTTACAAAATCGGGGGACTGCCTGATTACGACAAACTCACCGCGACGAGTTACGGCGTCCTCCTCGGCATCATCATCTTCGACATGGGGCGGCTGATGCGCTACCGGCTCTCGGTCGTTGACCTGCCGATCATGCTCTTCTGCGCTCTTGCGTTCGTTTCATCCGTCACCGCCGGGCTGGGCGCGTACGACGGGGCCTCGGCCACCTTCTCGCGCATCATTGCGTGGGGCGTTCCCTACCTCGTGGGGCGGCTCTACTTCAGCAACCTTGAGGGGTTGCGGGAACTCGCCATCGGGCTCCTCATCGGCGGGATGATTTACGTGCCGTTCTGCTTGTGGGAGGTGCGCATGAGCCCCCGCCTTCACAGCATCATCTACGGGTTCCACCAACATTCATTCCGTCAGGGCATGCGATACGGCGGATACCGGCCGAGCGTCTTCCTTCAGCACGGCCTGGCGGTGGCGTTGTGGATGTGCGTGACATCGCTCATCGGCGTATGGCTGTGGCGGACGAAGGCGCTGCGGAAGCTGTTCAATCTCCCGATGTCCGTCATCGTCCCAACGCTGCTGGGAACGGCTGTCCTGTGCAAGACGGTGGGCGCGCTTGTGCTGCTTGCCGGGGGTCTTGGATTGCTCTACAGCACGCGGTGGCTCAAATCGGCGGTGCTCTTCCTCGTCGTGCTCGTCGCTGTGCCGGGCTACCTTGCGGCTCGCATCGGGCTTGAGTGGCAGGGGCGGGAACTGATCCACGTTGCTGATGCGCTCGATCCGGATCGCGCGGAGTCGCTCGAGATGCGACTCATCAACGAGGACATTCTCACCGATCGCGCGAAGGTGAAACTGCTCTTCGGTTGGGGAGCGGGCAGCGGCTTCCGCACCATTGACGATGCCGACCGCATTGTTACCGACAGCATGTGGATCATCATGTTCGGCCAGGGCGGCATCACCACACTTGCCGCCATGGTGACGGTGATTCTGCTGCCTGTGGCGATTCTGGCGCGGCGAACCCGGCTGCGCGGCTGGCATCGCCCCGAACTCGCTCCTGCCGCTGCGCTTGCGGCATTACTGGTCATCTTCATGATCGACAGTCTCTTCAATGCCATGCTCAATCCGATCTATCTGCTTGCAGCCGGCGGACTCTCCGCCGTGCAAATCAATCGGACGATGAGAGAAGGATCAACCTGGGGCGAATGATCTCATTCGGCGCGCCATCTGCACTTGCTGTCGCACCGCCGCGTCGGGAAGACGATGCCGCCGCGACACTTGATGCAGTGCGGCGGGAACTTGCTTGTGAGGCGTCGTTGCTGGTGCCGCCGCGCCACGCTGAAGATGATGTCTATAAGGTGCTGCTGCGAAACTGCAATGGCTGGCGCGCTGCGGTGATGTACGTTTCATCGCCGGCCGCGCCTGAGATGGTGGCGAACTGCATGAGGGTCACCAGCGCGATTCGTGCGGCGCTTGGACCGAAGATCGGTGATGTCGTGCTGACGCCGATCGCACAAGGCCGACTGCTCGGAAGGTCGTATGCCATTACGCAACTGTGCAGGCGGCCGGCCGGGCGTGGCGCGCGGCGGCTGGTCAGGTTGCTTGTCGGCCCGCTCGCATTTCGATGGCTCCATGAGGCGGTCGGCATGACGTCAACAGAAGCGCGTGATGAAGAGATTGCTCACGTCCTCGTCAAGCCACTTGAATATCTGGCTGCACTTCCCGGAACTGGACCGGATCTGAAGCAAGCCGCCCGGCGCGCCATCGGCCGCATCGACGCGGGATGCTGGAAGCCGCGATTGGCGCTGGAACATGGCGATCTGTGGCTTGGCAACGTCCTGCTGCCGCCTGCGCAGTGGCGCGGCACGTTGCTGCGACGTGTTCGCCGCCCGTTCGTCCTGGTGGATTGGTACGGCGCGCGGCTCCGCGCCCCCGGCATGTATGACCTCGTCCGATTTGCGCGGTCACTGCGAATGAAGCCGCACCGGCTTCGGCGGCATGTGGTGCGCCACTGCAGCGCGAGCGGGCTTGCCTGTGAGCTGCCTGATGCAGCAGGCGCCCTGGCCGCATCGCTCGGCTTTGTTGCGATGCATCTCGGTCAGTTTCCGATGGCGAAGTTCATTTCCATGGCGGAGAGTTGCTATCGCTCGCTCTTGGAGGCGATGGACGCGACATGAACTCGACCACGGTCGTCATCGTCAACTACCGTACCGCTGATCTCGTCGTGAACTGTTTGCGGTCGCTCGAGCAGGACGCGGCTTCGATGCCCGGCCTGCATGCAGTGGTCGTCGATAACGCAAGCGGCGACGACTCCGCGCAGACGCTCCGGCGCGCCATCGACACGGCCGGCTGGTCGCGCTGGGTGACGCTCATTGAATCAGCGCGCAACGGCGGATTCTCGGCGGGCAACAACATCGGCATCCGTTCACGCTGCTCGAAACTCTACCTGCTTCTCAATCCGGACACGCTCGTCAAGCCGGGCGCCATCCACGCGCTGATCGCATTCATGCAGGACCACCCGCGAGCGGGGATCGTGGGCAGCCAACTCGAGAATCAAGATGGCCGCACGCAATCGACGGCACGGCGATGCCTCTCCCCACTCACCGAACTGGAAGCAGGCGCGAACACTGTGGTCATCTCTCGACTGCTCAGCCGCGTGCCGCAGCAGACCTTCACGGATGAACCAATTCAATGCGACTGGGTCTCCGGAGCGGCCATGTGCGTGCGGCGCGAGGTATTTGAAGAGGTCGGACTGCTCGATGAGGGCTTCTTTCTTTACTTCGAGGAACTCGATCTGTGTGAGCGGGCACGGCGAGCGTCACGCCATGGCGGCCGCGGCGGATGGGAAGTCTGGTCGATCCCGCAGTCGCGCATCGTGCATATGGAAGGCGCCTCGACCGGGATCACCGACGTGAACCGGCGCCGGCCGACCTATTGGTATGAATCGCGCCGGCGCTTTTTTCTGAAGCGTCACGGCGTGCTCGGGCTTGTCTGTGCCGACATTCTCTGGGGTTGCGGACGACTGTCGTTCGCCGCCCGCAAGATGTTCAGGCACAACCTCAACGGCCGGGCGAGCAACCCAACGGCAAAGGACCTGCTTCTTGGCGATGCGCGGGCGCTCCTGAGCGGAAGCGCGTTCCGCATCGCGCGCGGAGGATAAGGACGAGGATGAAGAGCGATTCGACAACGAACGCGAAGGAGACCATCGGGGCGGTTGTCATCGGCCGCAATGAAGCGCCGCGCCTTGAGCGCTGCCTGCAATCGGTGCTTTCACAAGTGGAACGCCACTGCGTCATCTATGTCGATTCCGGCTCTACTGATGAGAGTGTCGCCATCGCGCATCGCCTTGGGGTTCACGTGCATGAACTCGATGGGAGCATTCCCTTCAGTGCAGCCCGCGCGAGAAACGAGGGCTTTGAAACGCTTCTGAAGCGAGCTGGCCCGCCGGCGGTGGTTCAGTTCATCGACGGCGATTGCGAGTTGGCGCATGACTGGATCTCGCAGGGGCGAGATGCGCTCGAGCGCCATGCGCATGCGGCGATTGTGTGCGGCATCCTGCATGAGCGCGAGCCCGAGCGTTCAATCTATCACCGAATGTGTCAGATGGAGTGGTCAGGCCACCCCGGAGAGATCGAATGGTGCGGCGGCATCTTCATGGTCAGGGCGAGCGCGTATGCGGAGGTCGGGGGCATGCGCTCCACGATGCTTGCCGGTGAAGAGCCGGAACTGTGCGTGCGATTGCGGGATGCCGGCTGGACGATCCAGCGCATCAATGTCCCCATGGCGACGCACGAGGCGCAGATCGTCGGCTTTCCCCAATGGTGGCGAAGATCGGTGCGCACCGGGTACGGCTGGACTGAGCTGGCGGCCATTCATGGCAGATCGAAGGATCTTCCTGCGGTGAAGCAGTTGATGTCGATTCTTGCGTGGGGATTCGTGATTCCTGCTGTTGCTCTAGATGCGGCGTTCTTCACCGACGGCCTTTCATTGCTCCTGCTCACGCTGTATCCGCTGCAATGGCTTCGCATCATGCGCAAGAGGCGCGCTGCGGGCGCGTCTGCACGTGATGGCGCGCTCTATGCCACCTTCACGCTGCTGGCGAAGAGCGCAGGCGCACTCGGCGTCGCCCGGTACTTCGGCCGGCGCATCATGGGCGGCCCGAGCCACCGGTGCAAAGCGCAGACCACGGCGGCGATGCGCGACCTTGTGAGGCAGGCGCGGCAGGCATCATCACGCCACGGCCGATCCGTCGCCTACCTCAACAGCCATTATCCCAGCGTCTCTCATACGTTCATCGAACGCGAGATTGCGGCTCTGCGCGAGGAAGGCGTCGATGTCATCCCGTTCTCGGTGCGACCCGGCGAGCGGTTTGGGCGAATCAACGCCCGCGCTGCTGATGAAACGATCGTATTGCTCGATTCAATGGCGACACTGCTGCTTCGGTCGGCGGGCAGGATGATGCGGCATCCAGTGCGGGCGATGCGGGCGATCATCTGCGCGCAGCGTCTTTCACAACCCGGCGTGCGCGAGCGATTGCGCCATCTCGTCTACGCCATCGAAGCAGCCCGACTGGCGGTCGAGCTGCGCACGCGCCATCTCAATCATGTGCATGTCCACATGGCCAACAACGGCGCGATGGTCGCGCTGCTTGCGTGCGTGCACGATCCCGCGATCTCCTACAGTTTGAGTATTCACGGCTCCGCCGAGTTCTTCAACGTTGATTGCAATAACCTGGCCGCCAAGGCCGAACGTGCGCTGTTCGTGCGCTGCATCTCGAACTTCTGTCGCTCGCAAGTGATGGCCTGGTCGAAGCCCGAGGCGTGGGAGCGATACCACGTCGTCCGGTGCGGCATTGATCCGGGTGAAACCATAGCAGACGATGCGACGAGCGCGGCCGCGTCACACCGGCCGCTCCGATTGATTACGGTCGGGCGGCTGCACCCGATCAAGGGCTATGCCATGCTGCTCCGCGCATGCAGCGCCCTGCGCGACCATGGACTTGATTGGACGCTTGATCTGATCGGCGACGGCCCGGAGCGGGCGCGCCTCAACGCCCTGGCTCGGGAGCTGATGATCGCTGATCGCGTGCGCTTTCACGGCGCGCTGCCGCCGGAGCAAACGCGCGAACGATACCGCTCGGCCGACATCATGGTGATGAGTAGTTTCATGGAGGGCGTTCCAGTCGTGCTGATGGAAGCGATGGCGGCCGGCCTGCCGGTTATTGCCACGCGCGTCGGCGGCATTCCGGAACTCGTGGACGAAGGCATCAGCGGCCTGCTGGTTTCCCCTGCATCGGCCGAGCAACTGACGGACGCGTTGTGCGAACTCGGCGCGGCGAGCCGGGACCGCCGTGCGGCGATGGGCCGCGCAGGTCGTGAGCGCGTGATGAAGGCGTACGCGCTTGATCGGCTGGGGCGCCAGATGAGCGGTCTGTTCGAGCAATTCCAGGTTGTGCAGCAGGCGGCGAAGCCCACAGCGGAGGCGGTCGGCCCATCACATCCGTTCGATGACCGTGTTCAACCCGGTACGCGCCGCCGCTCATATGTCCTGATCTCGCCCTGCCGCAACGAAGCCGCTTCGATGCGCGAGACATTGGACAGCGTGCTCGCGCAGACGGTGCAACCGTCACTGTGGATCATTGTCGATGACGGATCGAGCGACGCTTCGCCGAGGATCCTTGATGAGTACGCAGCGGCGCATGAGTTCATTCAGATCGTTCGCCGCACTGATCGCGGTCGCCGCAGCGTCGGACCCGGTGTCGTCGACGCGGTCAATGCGGGACTTGAGCATGTCGATCTTGAGCGTTTCGAGTACCTGTGCAAGCTGGATCTTGACCTGCGTCTTCCGCCGCGTTACTTCGAGCTCCTGATCGAGCGCATGGAGGCGGACGAGCGCCTTGGCACATGCAGCGGTAAGCCGTATTTTCTTTCGCAACATGGCCGCGTCATCAGCGAGCGGATCGGCGACGATGTCTCTGCGGGGATGACCAAGTTCTATCGCACGCGATGCTTTCAGCAGATGGGCGGCTTCGTGCGTGAAGTCATGTGGGACGGGATCGACTGTCACCGCTGCCGCATGATCGGCTGGCGCGTGCGCAGCTGGGATGATCCGGAGCTGCGGTTCCTGCACCTGCGGCCGATGGGGTCGAGCCAGCGCTCGACGATTCTCGGCGGGTTGAGCGTGGCCAACATCTGGAGCGGACGTTTTCGCCATGGTCGCGGGCAATGGTTCATGGGCACCTCACCGGTGTACATGGCTGCAAGCGCGCTGTTCCGCATGACGCGCCCTCCACTGTTCATTGGCGGGGTGGCGATGATGTGCGGTTATATCTGGGGAATGGTCGGTCGAAGGCCGCAGTACCCTGATGCGGAGTTTCGTCGATTCCTGCGCGCGTTCCAGCATCACGCGCTGGTGTACGGCAAGGGGCGCGCTGTGGAGCTGCTCGAAGCGAGAGCCCGCGCCATCCGCAACGATGCAGCCATGAATAGGTGAGTCTGCTGATGGCCGCTGCGCCGATTCGCGCTCATCCTTGATCCTTGATCCTTGATCCCTTGAATCACAAGCAGCGAGAAAGAACGCACCAGTGATCCAGTACGCGAATCATCATCGGCCAAGAGGATCAGCTTCCGAAGCGCCCGACGTGTCGATCGTCGTTCCGATGCTCAACGAGGAGGACAACGTCGTCCCCCTCTTTGAAGAGATTCGACAGGTCATGGACGGGGGCAAGCTGACGTGGGAGGTTATTTTCGTTGACGATGGCAGTTACGATCGCACGGTGCCGAGATTACGTGAGGCGATCGCCGATGAACCGCGCGCTGCGATCATTGAGTTGACGCGGCGCTTCGGCCAGACGGCGGCGCTTGCGGCTGGGTTCCGGGACAGCCGCGGGCGTTTCGTCGTCCCCCTGGATGCTGATCTGCAAAACGACCCTCGTGACATTCCGCGCCTGATCGAGAAGGCCGAACGCGAAGGTCTGGATGTCGTCAGCGGCTGGCGCAAGAATCGGCAGGACCGGCTGTGGACCCGGCGCGTTCCCTCGATCATCGCCAACCGTCTGGTCAGCCGGCTCACCTGGACGAACATTCACGACTTCGGCTGCACGCTGAAAGCGTATCGGCGTGAAGCGCTTGAGGATGTGCAGCTGTACGGTGAGATGCACCGCTTCCTGCCGGCGATCTGTCAGTGGCGCGGGGCGCGTGTGGCGGAGGTGATCGTCAATCATCGGCCCAGGACGCGAGGAGTAAGCAAGTACGGCATGCGCCGCACGATCAAGGTGCTGCTTGATCTCGCCACGGTCAAGTTCCTCGGCGATTACCTGAGCAAACCGATTTACTTCTTCGGCAAGATCGGCCTGATGACGGTTGCGCTGGCGATGCTGACGTTGACGGTCGCCATCTTTCAGAAGTACGGGTACCTGGCGGACGAACCGGTCAACCTCAATCGCAATGTGCTCGTGCTCTTTGCCATGATGCTGGTGCTCATGGCGGTCACGTTCGTGATGATGGGGCTGCTGTCGGAGCTGCTGGTCCGGATCTACCACGAAAGTCAGAACATCACGCCGTACCGCATCCGCCGGCGCGATCACGGCGGGATCAAGAACAACGGCGCGCTTCCGGCGCACGTCCCGGCTGAACATGAAGCATTGCTCGTCGAAGAGGATGATCCTGAGGAACTGCGCGCCGGCTCGCTTGTCGATGCGGCGCGGCGTGCGTGAATAGAAGACACGAGGTGCTGGAACATGTCACGGAGTAACGCGGAGGCGCAGAGCCAACCCCTGGTGAGTCGAGGAAGAAGGACGAGAGGAGATGAGTCTCAACGCTCCTGTCTCGACTGGAGCGCGACTTCCCGCTTCCCCGCGCTCTCGCGCCTTCGCTGCTCCGCGACGACTCAAAAACGATCCGGAATCACGACCGCCTGATGGCATCACCACTCGGACATGCTGCCGTTGCCTTCCTGCTTTGGCCGCGCGTTGCGCAGCGATCGGGTGATGAGCCGCTGTTACTGCGAAGCAGGCGCGGCATGGCGCTGGTGGGCGGCATGCTCGTCATGCTCACCGCACCCGATCTCGATTTCATTCCTTTTCTGATCACCGGTGGCCGGTACGACACCCCCCTCCTCCAGCATGGCGGCGCGACGCACAGCTTGATCTTCGGCGTCGTCGCCGCCGTGCTCTTTGCCGCCCTGTTCGGGCCGATGGTTCGACTGAGCCGGCTCCGGCTGTTCAGCGTGGGGCTCCTGGCGTGGTGGTCGCACATCGTGATTGACTTCTTCACGTGGCGCGGCGGCGTGACCGCGCTGTGGCCCATCACCGACCAACGCTTCGCCTCACCGATCCCGCTGTTCTACGGCGCGCGACACTCCGAGCCGCTGGCGATTGATCTTCACCTGATCACGCTGGCCACGGAACTCGCGTTCGCGCTGGTGTTGTGCCTCATCGCGCGCAAGCGCACTGCCGCTGCCGCCCATGCACACAAGCACACGATCTTTGAGCGTCAACCGGCTGCGGTCATGAGCGCGAAACCATGACGCCGAAAGCACGCGCTGTGTTGTCAATCCTGCTGTTGGGAGGAAACGATGCTTCAGACCACAACCAGAAGATCCATCGAGGACCCCCAGGTGCTTCACAGGAAGTCTGTGCGAGTTGTGGTTGATCGTGGGCCGATGAAGGCGCCGGCCGTGCTGATCGATGCGCATGTTCACAGCCACCGCTGCTTTGATCCTGCGGCTCTTCTCGATCACGCCTGCGAGAACTTCTCACTCGCTCGAAATGAGATGGCGCTGAGCCACACGGCTCCGGGTTGCCTGCTCCTGGCCGAGAATCCCGGTGACAATTTCTTTGAGCAGCTCAAGAACACAGTGCGCGTCGGGGCCTGGCACGTGCATTCAACAGCGGAGCCCGGCGCGCTGCTCTTGCGACGGCCGACTTCCTGCGGAGTGGACACCCTGGCAGTGATCGCTGGGAAGCAGATTGTGGTGCGCGAGGGTTTGGAGGTGCTCACCTTGTGCTGCGGCCGGAGTTTCCCGGCCGGTCGCTCGCTGAAGTCCACGCTCGAAGAAGCCATTCGCGCAGGAGCGATTCCTGTTCTGCCATGGGGCTTCGGCAAGTGGTGGTTCAGGCGCGGCTCGCTTGTCAGGAAAGTGCTCGACTCGGGGTTTTCATCCTGCATCTGGCTCGGTGACAACGGCAACCGCATGGAGCATGGTCCCCGCCCGCGACTCTTCCTGGCCGCCCAAGAGCGAGGTATCGGCGTGCTGCCGGGCAGCGATCCCTTTCCGATGCAGGGACGTGAGCGCGACGTTGCGCGATGCGGCTTCATTTTGCGCGGCGATGTGGACCTCGACCGACCGGCGACCTGGATCAAAGCCGCATTGCTCGAACAGCGCGACCGGCGTGAACCCATCGTCACGTTCGGCCGGTGCGAGAACATCGCCAGATTCTGCGCCAGCCAGATCGCCATGCAGCTTCGCCGGCTCCACCATCAACACGCTGCCTTGCAGCACGCTGTCCAACGATCATGACTGATTTGCCACACACGCAGCAAAGCCAACCGCGCATCCTTGCGATCGCGCCGCAACCGTTCTACACACCGCGCGGCACCCCGTTGAGCGTGTACTACCGAACGCTCATCATGTCACAGGCCGGGGCATCAATCGACCTGCTGACCTACGGCGTGGGGCACGATGTGGACATTCCGGGCGTGCGCATCATCCGCATCCCCAGCTTCGGCTGCCGGCAGATCAAGATCGGGCCGTCATTGACCAAGGCGTTCCTCGACATCTTCATGGTGCTCTACACGATCGCGCTGCTGCTACGGCGCCGATACACAGTCGTCCACGCTCATGAGGAGAGTGTGTTCTGGTGCAGATTCCTCAAGCCGCTTTTCGGGTTCCGGCTGATCTATGACATGCATTCGTCATTGCCGCAACAGCTCACCAACTTCAGCTTCACCACATCGCGCGTGCTGATCGGCGCATTCGATCGTCTGGAGCGCACGTGTTTGCGCAGCGCTGATGCCGTCATCACGATCTGCCCGGATCTTGCGGAGTACGCGTTGGCGCACGGCGCTGATGCCGGGCGGCACTTCCTCATTGAGAACTCGATCTTCGATGCGGTTCGACTGCGCACACCGCCGCAGGGCGGTGATGATGATGCGGCGGCCACTTCCGCTCGGGCACTTCCACCACTTCACAGCTCCAACAGACGCATCATGTATGCCGGCACCTTTGAGCCCTATCAGGGGATCGACCTGCTGCTCAGGGCGTATGCGCACATCACGGATGACTGTGATGATGTCGAACTGCTGCTGATCGGAGGATCGCCGGAACAGGTTGCGCAGATGAAGCGCCTGGCGGATGAACTGAAGATCAGCGCGCGATGCACGTTCACCGGCACGCTGCCCAAGGCGCAGGCGATGGAGTACAGCCGCCATGCGACGCTCCTCATCTCGCCGCGCGTGCGCGGCACCAACACACCGCTGAAGGTCTATGAGCAGCTGGCGAGCGGCGTTCCTCTTCTGGCGACGCGCATCTGGTCGCACACGCAGGTGCTCAGCGACGATGTCTGCGTCCTGGTCGAGCCGGAGCCGCGCGCCATGGCCGAGGGATTGCGCCGTGCGCTGACCGATGAGCCGTTGCGGCAACGTCTCGTCGCAGCGGCACGCCGGCTCTACGACCAAAGGTATTCGCGCAACGTGTATGAATCAAAGATCGACGCCGTTCTTCAGTGCATCGCGCAGCGCGGCCGCAGTGGCAGAGACAGCGCGCCCGCAAGGGATGCACCATTGCTCTCACGACACGGCGCTGCCTGAGACTGGAACGCTTAATTCCGATGTGCGGCATTGCAGGCATCATTTCACTCGACGACTCACCGCCGCCCACGGCTGAGCAGGTACTCGCCATGTGCGATGCCATGCACCACCGCGGGCCGGATGACTGCGGCTTTGCGGTCGATGAGCAGCAGCGTGTGGCGATGGGCATGCGCCGCCTGTCCATCATTGACATCGCAGGCGGACATCAACCGGTGTCCAACGAAGATCGCAGCGTGCGCGTCGTTCTCAACGGCGAGATCTACAACTATCGCGAACTTCGCCGAGACCTCGAACGGCGAGGTCACACCTTTCGCACCAACACGGATACGGAAGTTCTCGTCCATCTGTGGGAGGAACACGGTCCGGCGATGCTCGATTATATCGACGGCATGTTCGCCTTCGCACTGCACGACATCGCCAAGGCGCGCTTCTTCATCGCGCGCGATCATGCCGGCATCAAACCGCTGTACTACGCCCGCAACCAGCGTCACTTCGTCTTCGGTTCGGAAGTCAAGGTCGTTCTTGCCTCGGGTCACATCCAGCGCGATGTGGATATTGACAACCTCGCTCAGTTCCTGGCGTGGGAATACGTGCCCGGCGAAGGCACGCTGCACCGCTCGATTCAGAAGCTCGAAGCGGGATGCATCCTTGACATTGATCTCGCTGCGCAGACGTTCCGCAAGTCACGCTATTGGGACGTAACACAGATCCACGGCGATCAGCGCCTGCGCAGTCCCGCTGAATGGGCTGATGCCGTTGATGACGCCATCGCGCGCAGCGTTCGCCGGCAGATGGTTTCCGATGTTCCGCTCGGCGCCTTTCTTTCGGGCGGCGTTGACAGTTCGCTGGTCGCCGCGGCGATGAGCCGGGACGCCAGGACGTTCAGCATCGGCTTCGCCGACCCGACGTATTGCGAGCTCAAATGGGCTCAGCGCGTCGCCGATCATCTGGGAGTTCATCATGACTACGACATCATCGAGCCGCGCACGATCGAACTCTTCGACCATCTCATGCATTTCATGGATGATCCGATCGGAGACTTCTCGATCTTCCCGACTTTTCTCGTCTCGCGGCATGCGCGGCAGGGCGTGACGGTTGCGCTCTCGGGTGACGGCGGCGATGAACTCTTCGGCGGATATGAGACCTACATCGCGCAGGAGCGGGCGCGGTTATGGATGAAGGTGCCTGCCATGGTGCGACGGGCGGTCATCGAGCCGGCCGTGCGCCTGTGTCCGCCGAGCACCAAGAAGAAGGGACTCATCAATAAGGCGAAGCGCTTTGTGGAAGGATTCGAGAATGGCGATGCGCTTGGGCATGCGCGGTGGCGCGTGTTCGTGGGCGAAGCGATGCGCGAACTGCTCTTCACGCGCGATGCGCTGAACATGATCGAATCGCCCGTCGGCGCGCACATCGAAGCGCTCCGCCACCGCTTCCGCACTCTTGCGGCCGGCCCCGCAGCAGCGGAGTCTCCACTGAACGAATCGCTCTATGTCGATTTCCGCAGTTATCTTGTTGATAACTGCCTTGTCAAGGTTGATCGCATGTCGATGGCCTGCTCGCTCGAGGTGCGGGTGCCGTTTCTCTCGCCGGAGGTGATCGCGCTGGCGTTTGCGGCCCCGCCGGAGTTGAAGGTAAGCGGCGGGCAGACGAAGGTTCTGCTCAAGCGAATTGCCGCCCGCCATGTGCCGCACGAGTGCGTGTACCGTCCGAAGGAGGGCTTCAGCATTCCGATGAAGCACTGGCTCAACCTTCCGGAGTTCATCACGTTGATGGATGACCTGCTCGCGCCTGCCCGTCTGCGCAGTGAAGGCATCTTCGAACCAGCCGTCGTGGAGCGCCTGCGACGAGAGCATCGCGCCGGGCGGGCGAATCACAGCCATATGCTCTGGTCGCTGCTCGTCTTCCATGATTGGCGCAGGAGGTGGGCGACGTGATCGCGCGCGATCCATCGGCAGCTTCGGCCGCTGCGTATGACTTGATGATCATTGGCGGTGGAATGTACGGCGTGAGCATCGCCTATGAAGCGGCGCGGCGGGGACTTCGGCCGCTGCTCCTTGAGAAGGATGACTTCGGTGGCGCGACCTCGTCAAACTCGCTGCGGATCGTGCATGGCGGGTTACGATATCTCCAGACGTTCGACATTGGCCGGCATGTTGAATCGGTGCGCGAGCGGCGATGGTTCCTGAGAACATTTCCGGAACTGGTGCGCCCCCTGCCGTGCCTGATGCCGCTGTACGCCGATGGCGGATTTCTGAAGTCGCGCACCATGCTGCGCGGCGCGCTGCTGGTCAATGATGCGCTATCCATGCGGCGCAATGACGGGGTGCGTGCAGATCGGCGGCTCGCGGCAGGCGAGGTGGTGGACGCTGGGGAGACATTGCTGCGCTTCCCGCTTGTCCGCCGACAACGGCTGCGCGGAGCAGCATTCTGGTATGACGCTGCGATGCTGAGCCCCCAGCGGATCGTCATGTCGCTGCTGCGCGAAGCATGTGTGCATGGCGCGGCCGCGCTCAACTATGTGGAAGCAACCTCACTGATTACTGCGCGCGGCCGGGTGCGCGGCGTCACGGCATGTGACCGACTGACGCGCGAAACGCTGGAGTTTCACGCGCCGGTGGTCATCAATGCGGCGGGACCGTGGTGCGCAGGTCTGGCCTCGCGGTTTGATCCCGCTGCGACTGCCGCTCGATGCGGCTTGTTCAGACCCTCAATGGCGTACAACCTGCTGCTGGATCGCCCGCCACTCTCAGAGAGCGCGCTGGCTCTCGGTAGCGGCCGGCCGGGATCGCGCGTGTACTTTCTCTACAGCGCAAGCGGCGGCGTGCTGGCGGGGACGGAGCATGTTCCGATGCATGCGCTGGATGAGCACGGCATGCCGCATCCCAAGCCGACTCCCGAGCAAGTGCAGCAGACGCTTGATGAGCTCAACCGGGCCGTTCCCGGTCTCGATCTGACACTTCAGGATGTGCGGCGAGTTTACAGCGGGCTTCTGCCTGCGAAGCGGAGCGGCAGCGCCGCGCTCGCATGCCGGCCGCGCGTTCTGGAACATGCCCGCGGAGGCGGACCGCGCGGCCTGTACAGTGTGAGCGGCGTCAAGTTCACGACGGCGCGGCTTGTGGCGGAGCGCGTCGTTGTGAAGATCGCGCGTCAAGAGCGCATGTTCCTGCGCCACGCGCCGCATGATTCATCCGACGCCGCGCGCGCGGTGTGCGGTGTTGACTTGATCGACGCCCGAGTCGCACTGGCTGCACCTGATGACGCGCTTCGACAGGCGGTTTCCCGAATTGCTGCGGAAGAGTCCGTTGTGTACGTTGATGATTTGCTGCGGCGGCGCACGAGCTGGCTCGATGATCCTGGCTGCGAGCGCGCGGTGCGCAGCCGAATCGGGAACCTGATGCATGCGCTGCAACCATGCGCGTCGCAATCCGCAATGCAACGGATGGACGATTCGCCCGCCGGTGCAATGCTACCAGCGCGTGCCAATCGTTGAGGAGAAAACGATGGAAGTGTTGGTTCTCATTGCGGCGGGCGTTGCTGCGCGCGTGTGCGGCTCAATGGTTCGAGGCCCGGAGCATTGGATCGGGATTCGCCTGTTGGGGTGGGCCGTCTGTGCGCTCGGGGTGTGGTTGATGGCCGCAGCTGCAGGCGCGTGGTTTCCGATCTGGCCCGCGCTGTTGATCGGATTGGCCGGAGGCGCGGCGCAGGCGCTGCTGGAGCGCAGACAACCCGTGATGGCGCTCACTGATGTTGTCGTCTTCGTGACAGCAGGCATTTTCTCGATTCCTCCGGTGCCGCTTGGACTGCTTCTGCCACTCTCGGCGGTGGTGGTTGCAGTCGGGGCGCTGATCGATCAGTTGCCGCGATTGACGCCGCGCGCCTTGCGCCTGGCGACGTTCGGCAGCCCGTTTGCACTGGCCATCACCACAGCGATCGTGGTACTTCTGCGCACGGACGCGGGGCTCGGAAGCGCGTGGTATCGCACCTCCGGCGCGGGCGCGCTGAGCGTGGCAGTTTCACCACCGCTGCGCTCAGAGCGAATCGAGCTGGAGACGGCACAGGGCACGGCCGTCGCCTGGCTCGACCTGCCGCCATCTCGTTTCCGCAACGCGCCTTATGCAGCGGCGCTTGTGTTTCATGGCGACCATCCCGCAGGTTCGCGCCAACCGACTGCGCTTGCGCTGCGCCGGGCGCTTCTGCATGCCGGCTATCTGGTGCTGTCACTGGATCACCAAGGATTCGGCGACACGCCTCGACCGAAGGATCTGTTGGATGTTGAGCGTTGGGATCCTGATCCGGCCGTGCTGGCCGCACTCGCGCATCTTCGCGCGCAGCCGGATATCGAGTCGATTCTTGCCGTCGGTCACTCGATGGGTTGCATGGAGGTCATGCGGGCACTTGGAAGCGACACGCCGCCCGATGCAGCCGTTCTCTTCGGGATGGCTGTCTTCGACCCACCCATTACGGACGATCATTGGCGTCGCCGCTTCCACCGTTCGCACCAACTTCCGCCTGAAACGATTCCCCTGGAGGTAACCGCCGCGATTCGCAAGCGGTACTACGACACCGAGAGCTTGATCGCGCGGCTCGATGAGTCATCACGACCCGCACTGACGTTCGTCCGCTTCGGCATCGAACACGAGAATCTACTCACCGGCCGGGAGAAGGTGCGCGCGATGCTTGGCGAGGGCGTCGCGGTCTGGGACATGGAATCGACACATTACTTGAACACCACCGGCCGACTGGGGATCGTCGCTGGTGATGTGCGGACGACTCGAGCCGTGGCTGCACACCTGCGCGGACTCCGGCCGGCGGCGACCGTCTTGGCGCGTCATGAAGAAGAGTGAACCGGGCAGACCAATGAACGAACAAACGCCGTGGCAGCTTCGCATGTTCAGCCGAACGCTCAAGAAGAGACAGCGTCTGTCGGTGTTGCGCGACATGCTCGGCACGCTGAGCGAGCAGCGATGTCTGCTCGTGACGTGCGGCGACAACAACGGCGCGATCAACTGGCATCTTCGCCACCTCGGAGGAACGTGGTCGTGGGCGGATTGTGAACGCAAGAGCATTGAGGAGATGAGCGAACTGCTCGGCGAGCGCGTCGAGCACGTCAACCCGGCGGCGATGCCCTTTGACGATGAAGCGTTCGACTGCGTTGTCGCCATCGATGTCCATGAGCATCTTGATGATCCTGAGTCATTTACGCGCGAGGTGCGGCGTGTGCTCAAGCCGGGCGGCCGAGCGATCGTCACCGTGCCGGGTGGCGATCAGCGCAAACTTGCGAACCGGCTCAAGAACATGGTCGGGATGACCAAGGAGAAATACGGTCACGTGCGCGACGGCTTCAGCGTGCAGGAACTCGGCTCGCTCATCGCCCGCTCCGACATCGAACCCATGCGATCCACCACCTTCTCTCGCTTCTTCACCGAAATGGTGGAACTCGCGATCAACTATCTCTACGTGATGAAACTGGCCAAGAAGAACGCCAAGCCGGTGGAACAGGGCACGATCGCACCGGCGACGTCGGAGCAGTTACGTTCCATCGAACGCACGTACCGGCTGTACTCGATGGTGTATCCGTTCGTGTGGGCCTTCTCGCGACTGGATGCACTGCTGTTCTTTACGCGCGGGTACGTGGTCCTCATTGAAGGCACAAAGAGGCGATCCACATGATTGCACATCAGCCAAAATGCGTGGTTACCGGCGCGGGTGGATTCATCGGCTGGCATCTGGCGAACGCGCTCGCAGCCGATGGATGGCGCGTCGTCGGGATTGATATGCACTTTCCGGACGGCTACGACCCGCTCGGGCCGGCACGGTTCGAGGAGATGGAGGCGGACATCCGCGACACTGCCGCACTGGATCACGCGCTCTCGGGGGCGACGACGCTCTTTCACCTGGCGAGCGCGCATCTGCACGTGAACATGCCGGATTCCGAGTACTGGGACATCAACGTGCGGGCCGTGCCGCTGCTCCTCGAACGCGCCGTGTTCGCCAACGTGCGCCGGTGCGTGCATACCAGTACGGTGGGCGTCTATGGCGATGTCGGGACGCAACCGGCGAATGAACGGACGACGCCGAAGCCGCAGGCGATCTACGGCAAGACGAAGCTCGCCGGAGAACAGGCGGCTCTTCGTTTCGGGCGCGAAACGGGTATGGAGGTCGTCTCGCTCCGGCCGGCGTGGGTGTACGGCCCGGGCTGCCCGCGCACAGCGAAGATCTGCCGCGCGCTGCGCAAGCGCCGGTTCCTGATGATCGGTGACGGCTCAAACCTTCGCCACCCGATCTTCATCGATGACATGGTGACAGCGTATCGCCTGGCTGCAACCGAGCCGACGGCTGTGGGACGCGTCTTCAACATTGCGGGGCAGCGGGCGGTCAGCAGCGCCGAGTTGATCGCGGCGTTCTGCACCACGTTTGACCTTCCCATGCCGCCGATGCGCGTGCCGCGGAGCGTCGGCTGGGCGCTGGCGGTGTGCGCCGAGTCCGCGTGCGGCTTCTTCGGACGGCAGCCGCCCATGTCACGGCGGACACTCGAGTTCTTCAACACCAACAACGCCTACGACATCAGCAGCGCGCGATCGACACTTGGGTTTGAGCCCACGACGCCGCTCCAGCAGGGTCTTGCTGCGACGCGGCGATGGCTCCTTGAAGTCGGCGCTCTCGGATCGCCGGCAGTGCTGTCAGGCGCGCGAGCAGCTTTATGGGAATGACGAAGGATAAAGCGATGGATCCGCGGGCTTCCGCGCTGCGGCGGTATCAGGAGGTGATCGTCGGATCGCGTTCGATCCCATTTCTCCTGTGGTATGAACTGCTGCAACTCACGGCCGGGACATTGCCTGGCGCAGCCGGGCTGTTTCTGCGTTCGCGCACGTATCCGACCCTGCTCCGCGCGATGGGCCGCGGCACGGCGATCGGGCGCAACGTCGCGCTGCGTCATCCGAAGCGCATCGCGCTCGCCTGCCGGGTCATCATTGATGACAACTGCGTTCTCGACGGGCACACCGCGCTTGCGGACGGGCCGAGCATCTGCATCGGCGAGCAGACGATGCTGGGTCGCGGCACGCTCCTTGCGGCGAAGGGCGGCAGCATCCGCGTCGGAGCACGTGTCGGCTTCGGCGCGAACTGTATCGCCTATGCCGGTGAGTCGAACACAATCGAGATCGGCGACGATGTCCTCATCGCACCGTTCGTGAACCTGGGCGGAACGGTGTATCGCTACGAGCGGCTTGATATTCCCATTGCCAGCCAAGGAATGGATTCGCGCGGCGGAGTGCGGATCGGCAACGGCGCGTGGCTGGGCGCGGGCGTGTGCGTCATTGATGGAGCGCATATCGGCGACGGCGCGATCGTTGCGGCCGGCGCGGTCGTGACGAAGGACGTGCCGGCGAATGCCATCGTGGGCGGCGTCCCTGCGAAGCTGATCAAGTACAGGAGTGACGAATCCACATCAGGAATCGCGAAGCAGAGCGCGGACTCTCATGCCTGTTTCAAAGCCCGGCCGCTCACGAGTACCCATTGACTCTTTCATGGTCGCGCCGCAGCGCGTCACCGCACCTGACATCAGACGAATGAGCGTTTGCGACGTTCAACAATTTGCACAAGAGAAGGGACGGCGCAAGCGGCGGGTTCTCGTTGCCGCCAAGTGGACGGTGTCGCTTGCGCTGCTTGCGTTGATTGTGTTCTCTGCGAACATTCGCGAGGTGCTGGAGTCGCTGGCGACGGTGGAGATCAAGTGGATTCTTGCAGCGGCGTGTCTGCAACCGGTGGGCTCGCTGCTCACTGCGGTGCGGTGGCGGATGCTGCTGAGCTCACAGGGGGTGCGCGTGCGATTGTGGCACCTCTTTCGTTCGTGCATCGCGGCGAACTTCTTCAAGCAGTTCATGCCGTCCACCATTGGGGGCGACACCATTCGGGCCTACGACAGTTGGCGGGCCGGCGCCAGCAAAAGCGTCGCCATCAGCACGCTCGTGGTTGATCGTTTGCTGGGCCTGTTCGTGTTGCTTGGTTTCGTACTCGTGGCCCTCACGCTGCTCGGCCGCTCCATGGCCGAGTTCCAGGGACGTGCGCTGCCATGGTTGCTCATTCTCGGCGGCGGGCTGAGCTTGACGGTGTGGCTGATCTTCGCGCCGCCGCAACGCGTCTTGCACGCGACCGATGCATGCGCAGCGCGGCTGCCCGGTTTCTTCGCGCGGCTGTATGAACGTGTCACCGCGTCGGTTGCGCGGTTTCGTGGCCGACACCGACTGCTGGCGCTCTCGCTCGCGATTTCACTTGCGCTGCAGTTGAATGTGGTTGTGTTTTACTATCTCATCGGCCGCGCAATGGGCTTTGAGATTCCCCTGCTGATGTTCTTCGTCATCGTACCGCTTGCGACGTTCATCATGCTGTTGCCGGTTTCGATCAACGGCATCGGGGTGCGCGAAGGCGCGTTCGTCGTGCTCTTCGGTGCGGCAGGCGCCGGCATCGCCAGCGCCGATGCAGTGGCATATGCGTGGCTGGAATACGGCATCTTTCTCTTCCACGGGATACTTGGCGGGCTGCTGTACGCCTCGACGCGCTCGCCCGTTGCACAACCCGGCGGTCAGCTACAGCCAGTCCAAACGAAAGAACCAGCAATCGAGGACGGGAAGGTGAACGTCGAGGTCTTCCGCTCGGAACCTATCAGCTCCGGCCGGTGAGCGCATTGTTCCCACGCTCAGCACCGCCGGTCACTGGGCGTTGGCTTCCTCACTCATCCGCGCCTGCAACTCGGAGATCGTTCGCTGGATCAGAAGATACACCGGCGAGTCCGGATCGCTCTCGCCGAGCTGCTGTGCGTGACGCTCAAGCATGGAGTGCGCTGCGCCGAGGCGTTCTCTGGCCGATTCGATTGATTCGCTGCCTGATTGGTCGGAAATGAGGCGCTTGGCGTGTGCGCACGCCCGAATGGCCTCGACATAGTTGAGCCAGGGATCGTGTTCATTGAGGACATGCGGCCAGTGATCCTCGAGCGAAGCGAGTGCTTCTTCAGCACGAGTCAGCGAATCGACATCTCCCTGCGCGACAAGCCAGAGCGCAAGCGTCGTGCGCCACAGCATGGTTTCGAGGTAGTCACTCCGGCCGGCTTTGTCCGCTTGCTCGATCAGTTTCTCAATGCTACCAATGCGAATCTTCGAAAGTGTGCCTTGAACTTCCTCCGAGAGAAGCAATTCCCGTTCGAGCAGAAACTCGATATTCCAGACGGTCGGAAGCAGCCAGTCGTTCGCGGCTTCGTCTCCCGCTCTTCGAAGGAGTGCGACGAGTCCGCTGAGTTTTTGTGAGGCAAGGGCATTGATTCGCGTTTGTTCTTGCGCCCGAATCGTCTCCAGTTCAGCGCGATGCTCCTCCTGTTCCCGCGCGCGTTCCGCCTCAACTGCGCGCAGCTCCTCGGCCTGCCGGCGTTGGTTCTCGGCAAACCCGTAACCGCCGAGCGACACAATGCTGAGCAGCAGGAGCAACAGCATCGCCGCCAGCGCCGGGCGGCGCCGCACCCATAACCTCGCGATATGCGCCGGTGAAGGCCGCATCCATGCGATGGGCTCGACGCGCAGCCACGTTTCCAGATCATCGGCGAATGCGCCTGCGCTGCTGTATCGATCCTCGCGGCGCGGAGCGAGAGCGCGGCGGCAGATCGCTTCGAGATCGCGGTCGATCGCCGGTCGCTTCGCTCTCAAGGAGGGCGCCTCGGCCCTTCCCTGCCCGCGGTGAATGGCGATCGCTTCTTCTTCGGTCCTGCCGTTGGGCAGGTCATCCGTGAGCAGCGCGAAGAGAAGTCCGCCCAGCGCGTACACATCGGAGGGAAATGTCAGCGCATCATCCTCACAACGAATCTGCTCAGGCGAGATGAACAGAAGATTCCCGATCGGAATCCTCTCTCCGTCCTCTCCGACGCGAAAATCAGATCCTTCCTCCGCGCGGGTTGCCACGCCGAAGTCAGCGATTTTGGGTGAACCATCGCTCGTGAGGATGATGTTTCCCGGATTGAGGTCACAATGCACAAGGCCGGCCGAGTGCGCGGCCTGCACGCCGCGTGCGACCGTTGCGATCAACATCACCGCAGCGCGGATATTGCTCGGACCGCCCTGATCCTGAATCCACTGGTACAGATCGCCGCCCGTAACGTATTCATAGGCAATGTAATCCTCGTTCTCGTCGGAGGTGCCAAGGTCCAGCACGCGCACGACGTTGGGATGATCGACCCGTCGCGCCTTTCTCGCCTCGGCGATGAAGCGATCACGGTAATCAGCATTGCGCTTGCCGGGATTGAGCACTTTGATGGCGACAAGCGCCGGCCGATCCTTCTCCGAGAGCAACCGATCGACCGCGAGGTACACCTGGCCCGTCGAGCCGATGCCGAGCACGCGCCGAAGCTGGTAGCGCTGCTCACCGGTTTCTATCTGAGGGCCGAAGTCCTGCGGCACGCGCCTGCGCCGCACGGGATACACCTGATTCACGACGAACGACGACCGCATGGCATTGTTGAGCGCCACAGCTTCGCGAACGACACTTTCGATCTGCGGGTACTGTTCGATCAACGCTTCAACGGCTTCCTCATCAAATCGCGCGGAGCCGCAGCGTGAGCGCAACGTAACGTCGATGGCAGCATCGATCGGTTCGCAACGCTCAAGAAGGTCGGGCACAACTTCGAGATAGCGTTCAATCGTCACCTCGAGGCCGCGTGCGATGCGCGCCCGGCCGTCCTCTTCGATGAGGTCGGCCAGCCGCTCGTCGGTGAGATTTCCGAGTTCATCAAGCATTCGCCAGAAGCGAATGTCCGGGCCTTCGCGCGCATAGACGCCTGCCACATACGCGGTGAGATCCCGCAGATTGCCGCCGCCACCTGCCTTGGTCAATGCTCGCCATCCTCCGCGAAGTGCATGCGCAGCCGCTCCTTGATGCGCTGCCACCTCTTCCAGAGCGCGGCCTCGGTCATCTCGAGTTCGTCTGCGATCTCCTTCTGCGCCTGTCCCGAGAGCCAAAGCATGAGGATCTTGCGATCGATAACGTCCTTGGTGATGAGCAGCGCTTCCTCGATCACCGCCTCCGCGCCCTCTGGTTGATCATGCTCTGCTTGACGAAGTCGCAAGAGCAACTGCTGCGCGAACTCGCTGTCGCTTGATTCAACATGTTCGAGACGGCGAAGGATGCGCAGCTTGTCGATGATGGCATTGTCCGCCATCTTGAAGATAAGCGTCCAGAGTTGCTCCTCGCCGGCGGCTTCGAGGCGGCCGTTGCGGACGTACAGGTCCAGCCGCCTCCCGACGGTGGAGAGAATCTCCTCGGAATCGAAGATGCGGCGCATAGCCGGCCCGAGTTTGCCCCGCACCCGGCGGCGCACACGTGAGCCATAGCGTGTAATGAAGGTGGCGGCGGCCTCGCGGTCGCCGCTTTGCATGCGCTCAATCAAACCGCAGATCGCTGACTCCTCCGCAGCAGCCAACCGCACCGGCTGCGTGGCGCGTGCTGAAGCGTTCTCGGAACGAGGGAACGGCTTGTTTGGGAGGGTTGGGGTGTTCATGACGGCCAGCTTTCTTCGGCCCGGAAAAAAAGATCAAAAAAATCCATCTTTCCAGTCAGGTCGGGTGCACGGTCTCCGCCTCCACACCAGACGAGCCGTCAGGCATTGGGCCTTTCGGATGTCGTTCGGATGTCACCACAACAACAGGCGGAGGACGAAACGATGCTCAAACGAACCGATCTCAACGAACATTCTAACCTCTCCGAGAGGTCGACTGCGCAAAAATCGCAGCAAGCCGGACCGCTTCGGCGTTTTCAATGGGCTTCGGGGGCACGAGGAACTCGGGGGGAATGGGGGCTTCCGGGGCTTCCGGGACTTCCGGGGCGGGGGGTTCTGGGGGTGCTGGCGCTCATCGGTCTGATGGCTGCCGGCCGTCTGATTGCACCAGCCGATGAACCGACCATCGACCGAAGCCAACTCGTGACTGCTCAATTTCTTCTGGACGCGGATGTTGCCGTCATCCAGCGGGCCGATGTGCTTCAAGACATCATCGACCTCCTTGAAGAGATCATCGACATTCTCGACGGCAAGACGCCGGCCCCCGAGCGCGAACCCGACAAGGTGCCGGAGGAGCCGGTGCTGACCGACGAGGAGCGCGACGAGGCCAATGACGCTGCTGACGACGCCAGGGATGCCGGCGTGGCCGTGACAGAGGACCGTATCGAAGGCACCTGGAACTACCACGAGGTCCGCACGTTCCTTGGCGGACTCATCAATGCGATTGAGGACTTCAAATTCGGCGGAGGCAACTAGTTCGGATGAAGGATCGTCAGCACCAGCTCACGCATATGTGCGGGTTATCGGCAGGGGAACGGGCTGCGGCAGCCGCGGATCCGAGGTGCAGACCGCGGATCGGCTGCTCCGCGCGTGGGCGACCAACGCCCCCGAGCCCTTCCGGTTTGTGAGCGCTGGCGATGTTTACCTTGCCCACACGTCTCAGGGTTGGCGACCTCCGGGTCGCCGCCCTGGGGCGACTGGTGGCAAACAACATACCGGCTTTCGGTCAGGCGGGATGGACGGAATCAAGCGGAACTCGGGCGATACGCCCCGCCACGACTGCGGCGGCCCGGGTTCCGCGTGGATTGAGCAGGACGTGGCAATGCAACCTTCACCAGTTTACCTGAGTCTGCAACTTCATCGTTTGCGCGCAAGATTGACCCAAAGCGCGCGTATCTACCCATGGGAGAGGCATTTCCCGGTTTGTGTGGCCGGGGGCCGATCCTGAGTTACCTTGACAGAGGAGAAGTCCAATGAATCAAAGGAATATTCTCAATCAGCCGCTCGCCAACTTCGCCCTCGCGGCCAGCGCCTGTACCGCTGCCGGAATCTGGGGGGGGGGGGCGGGATAGCGATGGCTGACCCGCCGGACCCGCCGCGGTATCGGGCGATACAGATTGATGGACCTGATCCATCAGACACAACTCAAGCGCACGGCATCAATAACCTCGGTCAGGTCGTGGGGCGCATGCGCGCTTCTGGGGTTTCAAACCCGCGTCGCGGCTTCCTTTGGCTGCCCGATCACGACTACGGCCTGACGGCGGCTGCAGAACCCCATCTCCTTATTGCGGCGGGAAATGGCGCTTTCGGGACTGTCGCCTTCGCCATTAACGACAACGGCCGCATCGCGGGGTGGCGCGGCAACTCTGCCTCAGTCTGGCCAGAAGCGCTCAACATCTGGGATCTCCATTCCTACTCAGGCACCGGCGAAATCGTCGGCGAAGAAATCGAAGAGAACGTTGGTGAGCGAGTCGGGCTAAACAACAACGATGTCGCCATTGCGACCAGATGGGTGAGTTGCGGCATCAGTTCGTGCGAACAGGGCTTCCTCGTCGAGTGGAAGAGCAATGGACAGCACGTCTTCGAGTCGCTCCACCCAACCGAATCGGGATTCAAAACGTTTGGCTTCACCGTGGGCGACAGTGGCCTCGCTGCCGGACTCAGCTTGGATCACACGTGCCCAGAGGAAGATGAGATATCTGCGTGCATTGCCTGTGGCACATGCCTGGTAGGAGGACCGGGCGCATGGTGGCCTAACCCAGCATTATCGTCTGTGAGGTTGGAGCCGTATGGAGAATACTGCGAATTGCTCTCTCGCCTCGCAGAACGCTGGCCACACGACATCAACAACAACGACCGCATTGTGGGCGCAGGGTCTGAACCTGCATTTTATTCGCCTGAGAATCCCGACTGCGTCTTCATCGCCACGATCTGGCTTTCGGGCGACGCTCCGCCGCTCGCCTTGCCCTGGCCGAGCGGGATGTCCGGTCATAGAACTGAAGCGCATTCGATCAATGACGAACTCACTAATGAGTTCGTCTATGTCGTCGGCCACAATACGGACTTGGAAGTCGCACTTCTCTGGCGCGTGCCTATTGATAAGATCGGCGATGGCGACCCGTTTGACTGGGAGGCGTTCGATCTGAACGCGCCCGGAATCGTTAACCTTTGCGAGACGAACTTCACTGTCCTTCGCGAAGCCACCGGCGTGAACAACATGGGCTGGATCAGCGGCTGGGGTCAATGGAGTGACGATGGCACCATTCGTACTCGTGGTTTCGTCCTGGTTCCCGTGAACGGCCCCGATGCGTGTCTCGGCGACATTACCGGCCCACTCGGCGTGCCCAACGGCCAGGTTGGAGTTCCAGATATGCTCGAACTGCTCAGCCAATGGGGTGACTGTCCGACGGATCAGTGCGCGACATGCTGGGCGGACCTTGATGGCAACGGCACGGTCGGCGTGCCGGACCTCTTGATCCTCCTCGAGAATTGGGGTTTCTGCCCCGGCAATCCATCGGAAGGAGCAGTTCTTTCGCTGGAGCAGGATCTTTCGAACAGAGGGATCGGCGCACAACGCTGGTCGGATTTCCTTGATGTCCTGGCTCACGATCCAAAGTCGGAGCAGGATCGTTGGATCTGCTGGCTTGAGAGGTACTTGAACGGCTGTACGCAATGCCGACCGTGCAGGGGCATGGACCCGTTTGCGAATTGACAATGTGCGCACGGGGGAGATGCACCGCATCTCCCCTGTGCCGTTTGCATGTTAGGAATGGAGGATCGATGTTCAAGCGCATTCATTTGATTACCATGGCGTACTTCATTGGGTGTGGTGCCCAACTGGCAAATGCCGGCCTTATCGAGTTCTGGGACAACACTCCCGCCTGGCTCGGCGCTACAGGAAAGCACACATTCATCGACTTCAACGGCTTCTCAGCCGGCACGCCGGTGACTTCACAATTCCCCGGCATGACGGTTACGAGTTTCTCATTTATCCAGTATGCCGAAGGGTACAACGACTGGTGGGGCCTGTCGTCACCGAACGGCGTCAAGATCGAGTTTGACACGCCAATCCATGCTCTGGCTGTTGACCACCTCGGTGTTGTTCAGTTTACGCTGCTTTACAAGGGCGAAGTCGTGACGACAAGCAGTGAGTTTAATTATGCAGTTCCTGGGGGGCCGTTCTTTTCCGGATTCATTTCCGATGCACCGTTTGATGAGATCTACATGTTCAAACCGCAACCCCCATTTTCGAATAACAATATTGCACTCGACAACCTTTATTGGGGTATGCCGATCCCCGCACCCGGAACGCTGCCATTGCTTGGAGTTGCGCTGTTCCCCACTCGACGACGGCGGCGCTTTCCATGAGGCCGAATGGTAGAGTCACCGGTCCCATCGGCGTGCCGAATGGCGAGGTCGGCGTGCCAGACCTCATCGAACTGCTGAGCCACTGGGGCGACTGCGACGGCGATCCGGCAGTCTCCTGTTGGGCTGACTTGGACTTCAATGGCACCGTCGGTGTCTCCGACCTCTTGGCATTGCTGGCGAGTTGGGGCATCTGCCCTGGAAACTGCAGTGAACCCTCGGGTCTAACCTTCGAGCAGCAACTGTCTCACTGGGGTACCAGCCAATCCAGGTGGGACGAATTCTTGGACGTTCTGACCAACGAGCCGAGAACTGAGCAGGACCGCTGGCTCTGCTGGTTCGAGCGATACCTTAACGGCTGTACGCAGTGTCGCACCTGTCGTGGAACTGACCCGTTCAAGAAATGAAATCAGTGCGGGGGAGGTGCGACAGCATCTCCCCCGCCATTACTTACGAGGAGGAAAAGATGTTGCAAGTACGACGATCCCTAGTCATGATTCTTGCCGTGGCAGCGCTCTCCACCACTGTTCAGGCGGGCTTAGTCGAGTTTTGGAACGATGCCGAAGGATGGCACAGTGCAGTTGGACACCATGAGTCTGTGGATTTCACACAATTCCCCCCTGGGACACAGATCACTGACCAATTCGACGGCTTTACTGTCGACAATCTTACATTCATCCATAACTCCGCGAGCTTCTCGGACGGCCATGGGCTTCGAGGACGCGACGGCATCTTGCTTCAGTTCGACACGCCCCAGCATGCTTTGGCAGTCGAGCATCTCGGCGTAGTTCGCTTTACCCTGTACTTAAAGAGCGAGTTGGTCGGAACAACCACTGGTTTCTCTTATCCCGGAGTTCCCGGCCCAGTGTATTTTTCGGGCGTGACCTCTGGCGTTCCATTCGACGAGGTCTACATGTTCCGCCCGATGCCGCCATTTCCGAGCAATGTCATTTCAATCGACACCCTCTACTGGGGCACGATTCCCGCGCCGGGCGCGCTCGCCTTGCTTGGCATCGCCTTCCTTCAAACCAGACGACGGCGATTGCAATGACTATGCCAAGCACAGCATTCGCGAAGGTAGTTGGGACGACTTTCTCGACGTTCTGACCAATGACCCCAGGACTGAACAGGATCGCTGGATTTGCTGGTTCGAGCGATATCTCAATGGCTGCACACAGTGCCGCACCTGTCGCGGAACCGATCCATTTAAGAAATGAGACCTGTCATTGGCGAGGGAGATGCGGCCGCATCTCCCTCGCCTTCACCTACAAGGAGAGAAGAATGTTTCAAATCAGAACCTATGTGTTCATAACTCTTGCGTTGGCAGCGTTGACCACCGCTGCTCATGCCGATCTGGTCGAGTTCTGGGAAGATTCCGCAGGATGGCATAGTGCTGTTGCCCAGCACGAGTCTGTGGATTTCACACAGTTTCCACCAGGGACTCAGATCACAGACCAATTCGACGGCTTTACCGTCGCCAATCTTACGTTTATCCATAATGCGGCGAGCTTTGTCGATGGCCACGGGCTCACAGGTAGCGACGGCATCTTGCTTCAGTTTGATACGCCTCAGCATGCGATTGCCGTAGATCATTTAGGGGTTGTGCAATTCAGTTTGTATTTTGAAGGCACCCTTGTAGCCACGAGCAATGTCTTTAGTTATGCTCCGCCTAGCCCATTCTTCTCAGGAGTTATTTCCGATGTGGCATTTGATGAAGTGTACATGTTCAAACCGCAGCCGCCGTTCAATAACAACGTGATTTCAATCGACACCCTCTACTGGGGCACGATCCCCGGGCCGGGCGCGCTGGCGCTTCTCGGCGTCGCATTCCTTCAAACCACACGAAGGCGATCGCGATGATTGCCTCGATCTTGCGTTCCAATGATGACTCAAACTGACAGCGCCATCCGTCGCTTGAAGCATGGCGCTGCTGGTGGATCATGTTGATGTCGGGAACGCGCGGCTACTGCGGGCAGTCGCCCCATTGCGCGAGCAGCTCGAGCAGGTCGGGGACGCCAACCGAGCCGCTGCCATCGAGGTCAGCCGGGCAATCGCCACACTCGCCCCAGTTGGCGAGCAAATCAAGCAGATCGGGCACGCCCACCGAGCCGCTGCCATCGAGGTCGGCCGGGCAGTCGGGCTGAGCGCACGCGGGGTTGAAGGCGCCCGGCGTGTCATCGCCATCAACGATGTCGAACGCACCTATTGCCCACTCGCCTGTGTCGCTGCAGCGGTAGGCATGGCCGGGCACGAAACTGCCGTCAGGTCCAACCATGACTTTGCCGTAGGCACATTCCGTACTCGTCGGCGGATTGGGTTCCTCGATAAGCGCGACCATGTCGGCGACTGCATCCCATGGTTCGTCATCAAGTTCGCAATCATCATCAGTATCGAGATCATCCCCGAGAGCGCCGGTAAAGCCGGTCACAATGAGGAAGGTCACGTTGTCCGAGTTCTCGAAGTTCAGATTGGTGACCAGATCGACTTGTTCGATGGGCGCGAGCTTGAAAGTCTCTTCTGCGATGAGCACAACCGGCTGGCCGCCGATCGAACTGAGATCGACGACCGCTTCGATAACGCCACTGCCCTGCGCGCCTGCGCCATCACCGATGACGAGAAGCGTCAAGCCCTTGAGATCTGCGATTTCTTCCAGCACGAGCAACTCGATGTACTCGTCATCATCCAGTGAGGGTTGATCAATGCGGATCTCATTGATGAGCACCTTCGGCGCAGTTGCCTGCTGCACAACCTGGCCGCGAATTTCGCCACCGGAATGGGCAGTGGAATGGATGTTGACGTACCAGAGTCCACTGAGCAGCTGCGCCTCCTGGGTTTGAGTGATGGTCGTCGATCCAATGAGCGGATTGCCTGTTCCGATATTGACCTGCGGACCGGCGTTTTGCCCGGGCTCGGCCGGCCCATGAAAATGTGCAGCCGTTTGCGTGCCGAGCAGATCCTGATAGGTGATCAGCCATGAAAGCTCGTTGGTTTCGGTGTCGTAGGTGACGTGCGCCATTCCGCTTCCCGGCGTTTCAACCGGCGGCACCTCCTCAAGGCCGGTCAACGGAAAATCGAATGTGATTTCCTCAGCGAAGGCGGTTGCAGCCGCCACGACGATTGCTGCGCACGCAGCCGCTTTGCACAATGTGATACGCATCTTCAGCTCCTCCTACGTGTTGACGGTCGAGTTCTCCCTGCTCCCGCCAAAGTTGACCAAGATGCCTTGGCTGGGCCAGCGCAGTGTACGTACGGCCGCGGCCGGTTGCAAGGGTGGCGGTGGGCGCGAAAAGCGTGGCGGCGCGGCGGGATGGGTGCTATACTGGCGGCTCTGCCCTGTAAGGATGACCCAGCCATGCACTATCCACGTCGAAACAGCCGAATCAAGCAGGTCCGCAAGTCGGGGTTCCGCGCCCGCATGAAGACGCGCCTCGGTCGGAAGATGATCAACCGCAAACGGCGGCTTGGCCGACGCTTGAGCGTCTCGGGCCTGCGCGGCCGATAACATCGTCGCGTTCGGGGGCTTGAACGCAGTTGATGCCTTGCCGGGTGCGAGGCAAAGCGTCCGAAGCTGGGGTCTGGTGGGGGCGAGGGCGGGGGAAAGGGCCGGGAACTTTTGGTGATCCTCATCAAGCCACGTGCATCGCGGTCCGATTATCTCTGTGCCGCCGCATCAGTGCGGCGGAACATGGAGATGAACCGCAGATGCGTGAAGTGATCGCCCGCCTCATCGGCCCGGCAGTGCGCGGACGGCGAAGGTCGTCCAAAGTGAACGCTGCGCCAAGCGGCAAGGATGTCACAGCGCGAGGCGACAGCGGCGCACTCGGGTCCGGCCCGCACCCTGCCGCCCGCCGCATTGCCCTTGAGATTGATTCCGCATTGGGCCGAGGTCAATGGCTGCGCGCTGAGCGCCTGACGCAATCGGGCGCTCGGATCATGCACACATCAGCGCGACTGACCGAGTGCATCGCGCGACTGCGGCTGGCTCAAGGGCGTGCCGAGACGGCGCTGGCGATTATCGACGCAGCGACGATGCAATCAACCTCGCTCAAAATGCTCCGCATGGCGTGCCTGCTTGAACTCGGTCGAGCGGGTGAAGCGCATCTTGCGCTTCGCGAGTGGTCGCGGAAATCCACCGCGCCCATGGAGGCGAGGCGGCTGCTCGCGCTGCTCGAGTTCAGCGCGAGTGAGATGGGCGCGGGCACGGGTGATCGTGACGCAGGACTTGATGCGCTGCTTCATAACCTGCGGCAGATTGAGGATCCACGCACCCTTGCGCTGCTCATCCTAGATGCGGTCGCGCAGGGCCGGCGTGAACAGGCCGAGCACTGGGCCCAGCGGCTTGCTCTTGCAGCTCGGTGGACCGAAGAGGTTGGCGCGCTGGCGACGAGTCCTGCTGCGCTGATGGAAACGCTCGGTCTGGATTCTGCTGCGATCGACCGGGCGACGCCGGCCGCTTCCACCGCGCAGATCGAAACCCTTGCGATGGAGTTGGTTGCGACGCCGGGAGTCGAGCAGGCGCTTGCGGTCTTGGTGCGCGTGCAGGAGGAGTCACACGACCTGAGAACAGTTCAGCTCCTGTATGAGTCAACGAAGCTTGCGCTGGATTCACTTGCTCAACCTGCGGCAGGGTGTGACGCTCTGGCGCGACTCGCGCTGATGCTGGGACGGCGTGACGAAGCGATCGAATGGGCGCGGCGCGGCGCCATGCTGAATCCGATGTCCGCTTCGCTCGCACGATTGGTGCATGAAGTCGATGCAGCCGCTGAAGTTGAGGAAGCCGAAGAGCGGACGATCTCCGATCCGCCCGCCAAGAGGAGAGCAGCGTGAGCCGAATGCGATTCATGCTCGAGCGGCAGTGGTCTGCGGAACTCGTGCGCTCCGCGCGCCGGGCATTGGCGCGGCAGGACTTTGATCGCGCGGGGGAACTGCTTGACTGGACCATGCTCATTTCGCCGAAGCGGCCGGCGATCGAACGGATGCGCGTTCGCGTTCTGCTCGCTGAGCAACAACAGGAGGCGGCCGCGGCGATGATCGAGCGGCGATTGCTGGATCGGCCGCGCGATCCGCTGTTTCTGCTGTTGCGCGCGAGGTGCAATGCGCAGCGTGGGGAGTGGCGGCAGGCGTCTGAGGATCTGATGCGGCTGAGGATGGTCTCGCCCGAGCGGCGCGATGCCCTTGAACTCGCTGCGCATGTTGCGGGGCAACTGGGCGATCATGAGTGCGCGCTTGAGTCGCTTCTGCGACTTCATTCGCGCGTTCCTCACGATGAGCGCATCGTCATGTTGCTATGCAACGCGCTGATCGAGACCGGGGATTCCGAGAACGCCCGCTACGCTGAGCGGTTGCTGAAGAAGGCCGCGACCCCCCCACCGCCGACGCTGATGGCACGTGCGTTCACCGCGCAGGGACGACATCGGGAAGCTCTTGAACTTCTTGATCTGCACGTGGCCGGCGTGGACCTGTCGCATCCGGACGCCGAGATCGATGCGATGGTAGCGCAGTATGCTGCGGCACTTGAAACGTGCGGGGAAGTGCGCCGTCTTGAGCGCTTGATGGCGCAGGTCACCCCGGGAGCGCTCCCAACCGCGGCACTTCGGCTCGCAACGATCGCGCTGGCCCAGGGCCGCTTTCGTTTTGCTGCCGCGAGGGCGTTGCGCGTTCTTCGACATGAGCGCGGCTCAATTCGCGCAGCCGCACTGCCCATCGCATACGTCGCGTCAACCCTTGCCGGCCGGTTGAAGCTTGCGCGTGCCGCCACCAGGCGGTGCAGCGGATCGGGCGGCAGCGCGATGAACACTCCGGAGTGGGTGAAGGCGTGGCAACGGGGCTTTCGCGGGCGCATCCTCCACGAGCAGCGTCTTCCGCGCGGCGCCACGCATGGCGGCAGCGACCCCTCGCCGAGCATCCTCAGGCCCCTGCTCCGCCGCGCAGAAGCCGCCCTGCATCAGCGGTATGTTGAGATGAAATCCGGCAAGGTTCCCGGCAGTGCGGGACTTTCGCAACTCGAGCATGATCTCGCCACATGCCGCGGCGCGCTCGGTGTACTGAGTTAGCGTAGCCCGGAGCGCCGGCGTTCGAGCCGCATCAACAAGTTGCGAACGGAAGGTCCGCACTTCCCTCGCCGATGCGATTGAACCGGATATGCATTCAACGATGCCGCGCGCACCGATGTCGCCCGGCGCGATACAGTGTTCCTGTGATTCGCAAGCAGACGCCGAACGGCAATCACTTCGCAGTCGTTGAGCATTACGCCCGGCTTGCGCGGAAGTACGATCGACGATGGGATCGCTATACGCGCGCGACACTGGGCACGCTGATCAACCGCCTGGACTTGCAGGGTGAAACCGTAGCCGGTCGTGGTCCGAGGGTCGACGGCGACAGCGGGCATCAACCGCGACGAATCCTGGATGTCGCATGTGGCACCGGCCGGCTTGAAGAAATGGTCCTTCAGCTTGATCCTGAAGCGCACATCACAGGCGTTGACCTTTCACCGCAAATGATCGAGGTGGCGCGGCAGCGTATCCCGGAGAGCAGCGCGCCCAACGTGAAGTGGCTCATCGCGCCTGCTGAAGCGTTGCCGGTTGAGGATGACTCGTTTGATGTACTCACGTGCGCGAACGCCTTTCATCTCGTTGCCGACCCCGCGCGAACGCTTGCCGAGTTCCGCCGGGTGCTCAGGCCGGGCGGGCAACTGGTGATCATCGATTGGTGCAGAGAGTATCCCACGATCGCTCTGCTGCTCGTCGCCTCGCGGCTCTTCGGCAGGCAATATCGCAGGATTCAGAGCATTGCGGAACTCAGTCGAACGATCGAGGCCGGCGGCTTCAGCACGGAACATGCCGAACGGTTCAAAGCCACGTGGTTCTGGGGGATGATGTGCGTCGTGGCGCGACTGCCGGGATGAATCATCGGTTCGAGCAGTTGCTTCATGGTTCGCTCAGGGGAGACGCCGTTGCACAAGACACCCCCGCGACGTAGCCGCTGGCCCATGCCCACTGGAAGTTGAAGCCGCCGATGCGTCCATCCACATCACAGAGTTCACCACACAGGTGCAGGCGCGGCTGGATGCGGGATTCCATGGTGTTGAGGTGCAGCTCAGCGAGCGGCACGCCACCGGCGGTCACTTCCGCATGCCCGAAGCCGCGGTTTCCGGTGATCGGCAGCTCCATCTCGGAGCATGCACGCGCAAGAGCGCGGCGTTGGTCCTTGCGAAGCTGATGAGCCGGCGCAGCCGGTTCGATGTTCGCTTCCCTGCACAATTCGCGCGCAAGGCGCTCGGGGAGCATTGAAGAAAGCGCTTTCACCGGGCTGACTTTGCCCAATCCCAAAAGCATGGCATCAATCGATTCGACGGTTTCTTCAGGCAGCCAGTTGATGATGAGACGCGCCCCAGCGTCATCGAACTTGGCGTCAAGGTAGTAGCGGCTGATGTCGAGCACGCAAGGGCCGGAGAGACCGAAGTGCGTGCAGAGCGTGGAGTTTGTGAACGAGGTGAGACGTTTGCCGGTGGCGGTACGCACGTCGAGCGTCGCTGGAAGCGTCAGGCCGCTGAGCCGGCAGATGAAATGATCCTTTGGCAGTGTGAGCGGCACGAGCGCGGGAAGGACGCGGCTGGTGACGGAGTGGCCGAGCGATCGGGCGAGCGTGTAGCCGTGGCCGTCGGAGCCGGTCTTGGGAAGCGACATGCCGCCGGTGGCGAGAATGACCCGGTCGGCATGCAGCTGCGCGCCGTGATCATTCGTGATGGTGAAGTGCGGAGGATTGGAGCCATCGGCCGTTGACGCCGCGACCGCCTTCACCCGCCAGGGGTGCATGATCTGCACACCCGCGCTGCGGCAGGCGGTCAGCAGCGCGTTCAGGACGGTTCGAGCGCGATCGGTAACCGGGAAGAGTTTGCCGGTTTCCTCGCGTTTGAGCTGCACTCCAAGCTGCTGGAAGAAGTTGATGGTCTGCGGGACATCGAATCGCCGCAGGACTTTCTTGATGGCGTTGCGGGAAGAACCGGCGAATGCCGCTTCATCGACATGATGATGCGTCACATTGCACCGGCCGCCGCCGGCAACGAGAATCTTCGCGCCAAGTGAGCGCGCCCCATCAAGTGCGACGACGTTCAGTGCGGGATTCGCGCGGGCGGCATGAACCGCAGCCATGAGCCCAGCCGCGCCGGCTCCGATGATCGCGATGTTCGCATAGGAGGGCGCAGCCACTGCGGTGATTCGTCAGAACTGGAGGTGGCAACAGACGACAGGCCGCGAGCGCATGGCTCGCGGCCGTGTCAGTTCGCAGTGGGATGTTGCTTTCATCAACGCGGCGTGCCGCTGGTGTACATGATCGGATAGGGCGACAGCCGCGAGGGGTGATCCATGTGGAAGGCGCGCATCAGGTCATCGGTGATGCCGCGAATGTTGTGATTGTCAGTAACTGCCATCTGACGATCGATGTCAATCGGTCGCTGCGCGGTGGATTGAAGTTCCGGCGTGGGGTTCGCGCGGACCGTCGAGTAGCCGGGATACTGCTTATGAGCGCAGCCGGTGAGTGCGGCTGCACCGGCGACAAGCGAAATGGTCAGGGCGAACGTGATTCGATTGGACTTGATCATGCGGGCCTCGTAGAGATTCAATAAGTGAGGGCGTCGAAGCGGTCTTCAAAACCAAGATGTACCAGCGCGAGGTTTCTGTGTCAAACTGAGCACTGAAAGTGTACCGCAACGAGCAGGTTTCCGGTTGATTCATTCGGCGGGGCTCTCGACCCGGTTGCCATCGGCCGCTATCGTTTGTCCATCGCCACCGCCTTCCTCCGCCATGGGCCTTCGGTCCCGTCGGGTGCGTTGCGAGCGGCAGCATTTGCTCGATCCTAAGAATCCCAAGGGATCGCTGCGATCTGCGTCGATGGTCATGCCTTCAGTGGACGGCCGGGAACGACGGACAGCGAGCCCACCTAGACCTTGGGGTTCGAGCAAACCTCCCGCCCCCGGAATCCGGCCCTTCGCGGCCCCGGGAAACGACGACCCGGTGGGACCGAGGGCCTTTACGCTACGGGTGAGCGGCCGGCATCAGTGAGCAAGCCCCGCCCTGGAACAGCGGCTCCGGTTTGCGCGCCAATCCGCTGCGCATCGAACTGCTTTGGTCCACATGCGCCCGAGTGAGTGGCCCGATCGATGCAAGCGAGGTTCAAAGGAAAAAGCCGAGGCACGCGCCTCGGCTTTGGGATGTTCAGTGGTTGTGTCCGACCGGATTACGATCGTCGGCGACGGTGCGGAGCGATCAAACCGCCGAGCGCGAGCAGCGCGAGCGCGCCGGGCGCCGGAATGGCGCCGGTGACTTCACCCGTGCCGAAGGTTGTGAATCCGGTGATGAACTCGCCATCCGTGGTCAGAGACGCCGGATCGATCTGAGCTGAGAACGAAAGCGTGACCGGGCCAACGAAGCCGAGATCAAACGGCAGGTTCTGGGCATAGGTCGGTGAGATCGAGGCAGCAAACGTGAACTTCACGATGCCGGCAATGTCGATGTAGGTGATGCTCACGCTGCCCAGGTCGATCAACAGGAACTCGGAGGCCAGCGGGCTGTTGCCGATGAGCACATCGAAGAACCCGGGATTGCCCACGGTATTGAGGTTGTGGGCGCCGTTGTTGATGGCTGGAATCCCCGTAACATCCGGGATGTACATGTCGAGCCAGATGTCGCTCGTCACAGAGCCGACCAAACCGCCATCAACGAAGAAGTCGATCGTGGAGAGTGCATCGCCATCGGCTGGATTTCCAAAGCCGCCAGCGGCAGAGCCAGCGTCATAGAGCGCTGAACCGTCATAGACGAGGTCCATCCCGGTGAACTCGATGACCAGATCAGCTTGCGCTGCCGCCCCGATCGCTGCTGATGCCGCAATCGCCACAACCGTTGGAAGAACCCGCCCGCGAGTTGAAAACAGTTTCATGTGACCTGAACTCCAAAACAGGTATTGACTCTTTCTCATCCGGCTGCCGTTGCGGCCGGCTTCCTCATCGCGACGAGTATACCACGGTTTCGCCCGCTTGCTGCCATCTGAGGACGATTTTTCTCGGATCAGGTGAAATTCTTAGCTGTACCTGTGAAAATGGAGAAACTCGGCATCGGTGGTAGTGTGGGGTGCCTCACGGACGCCAATCAAGCTCCTCACATATGCCTAACAGAGATGGCGTAGAACAAGCTGCCTTCAGACATTGACGGTACAATCCGCCCGACCGGGCAAGGGTTGTCTTCTTCGCAAACGATCGACTCAAACCTCTTCCCGGAACATCGCATGAGCAGCGTACGCGTACTTGTTGGAACCAAGAAAGGCGCCTTTATCCTCACCTCGGACGCGAAGCGCGAGAAGTGGTCCGTCGCCGGGCCGCACTTCGGTGGGTGGGAGATTTATCACATGAAAGGGTCGAGCGTCGATCCCGATCGCATCTATGTCTCGCAGACCAGTGGCTGGTTCGGCCAGATCATTCAGCGCTCCGATGACGGCGGCAAAACTTGGCACACGCCCGGAAGCAAGCCCGAAGACCTGCAAGGCGAGTACGGCATGCCCAAGGGTGAGAGCAACAAGTTCGTCTATGACACTTCATCCGAGACCGGCCGGCCTTTGACCACGCACCTCACTTACGACGGCACGCAGCATCCGTGGGAGTTCAAGCGCGTCTGGCATCTTGAGCCGTCGCTGACTGATCCTGACACGGTGTACGCAGGCGTTGAGGATGCAGCGATCTTTCGCACCACGGACGGCGGGCGCACCTGGCATGAGCTTGCCGGCCTGCGCAGCGCGCATGGCGAGAAGTGGCAGCCGGGCGCGGGCGGCATGGGCCTGCACACGATTCTGCTTGATCCGAACGATCACAACAGAATGTTCATTGCGATCTCCGCAGCCGGCGCGTTTCGCACGGATGACGGCGGCAAGTCGTGGAAACCCATCAACCGAGGCCTGCATTCTGAATACATTCCCGATCCGGATGCGCCGGTCGGCCACTGCGTACACCGCATCGCGCTGCATCCTTCGCAGCCGGATGTCCTCTACATGCAAAAGCATTGGGACGTGATGCGCTCCGATGATGCGGGCGAGAACTGGCATGAGATCAGCGGCAACCTACCGACTGACTTCGGCTTTCCGATTGATGTTCACGCCCACGAGCCGGAGACGATTTACGTGGTGCCGATCACGAGCGATTCGCTGCACTATCCGCCCGATGGCAAGTTGCGCGTCTATCGCAATAGGACCGGCGGACGCGATCCGCAGGCGTGGGAGGGTCTTGGCAACGGCCTGCCGCAGGAGAATTGCTTTGTGAACGTGCTGCGCGATGCGATGGCGGTGGATACGCTCGACGAGTGCGGCATCTACTTCGGCACAACGGGCGGCCAGGTGTACGTCTCACCGGACGGCGGCGACACATGGCGGCCGATCGTCCGCGATCTGCCCGGCGTGCTCTCGGTTGAGGTGCAGACGCTTTCGTAAGAAGTTCGCAGCGCACTTTTCGATGTTTCGACGTTGCGACGTCTCACACATGCTGATCCGCGTTGCCATTCCGTTTCATCTTCGCACGCTCGCTGGGATTGACGGCGAGGTGCATCTTGATGTTGATGGCCCGGCGACGCAGGCCGCTGTGCTCGATGCGCTCGAAGCGAAGTACCCCATGCTGCGCGGCACCATCCGCGATCATACAACCGGGAAACGCCGGGCGTTCCTGCGCTTTTTCGCCTGTGAGCGCGATTTGTCGAACGAGCCGCCCGACGCGCCGCTGCCCGAGCCGGTTGCGAAGGGCGAGGAGCCGCTGCTGATCGTCGGCGCGATTGCCGGCGGTTGAGGGCTCCTTCTTAGATGTAGTAGCCGCGTGGCGGAAGCCCGCGGTTGGGGACTCGTTTGCACAAGGAAGCCCCTGAACCGCGGCCTGCCGGCACGCGGCTAGTGGTGCGAGGCAGTTCTGGCGCGTTGAATAGCATGCGATAGCCGCGTGGCGGAAGCCCGCGGTTGGGGACTCGTTCGCACACAAGGAAGCCCCTGCACCGCGGCCTGCCGGCACGCGGCTAGTTGTGCGAGGCAGTTCTGGTGCGTGGGCGCCATTGGCGGGAATGTCGCCGGGCGGGATAGAATGGCGCGCCAGGGGTACACGAGACAGGAACTCTTTCGTCACGGAACTTCATAAGGAGACACTTCAGATGAATCGCACAACGCTCTTCGTCGCTGTCGGCTCAGCCGCGCTCGCGCTGCTGGCCGGCTCCCTCACATTGACCCTGGCGCAGGATCCACCAGACATGCCGCCGGGCTTCGAGCTTCCACCCGGCTGGACGATGGAAGACATGATGGCCTTCGCCGAAGCCGGCACACCTGGCGAGATGCACAAGCATCTGGCAGAGGCGGTCGGCACGTGGAGGGCGCAGACCACTATGTGGATGGGGCCGGGCACGGAACCCATGCGAAGCGGCGGCAGATCAACGGCTGAAACCATGATGGACGGCCGGTTCGTGAAGGTCGAGATGACCGGCGCCATGCCCGGCATGGGCCCGTACAACGGCTTCGGCATCTATGGCTACGACAACGTCGCCAAGCAATTCCAGAGTGTCTGGATCGACAACCACGGCACCGGCATGATGATCGGAACCGGCGAACTTGCATCCGATGGCAAGACGCTCACCTGGACCTACAACTACACCTGCCCGATCACGAAGAAGCCCACCGCGTTCCGCGAGATCGAGCACATCATCGATGAAGACACGCGCAAGTTGGAGATGCATGGCATCGATCCAAAGAGCGGCGAAGAATACAAGATGATGGAGATCGAAATGACCCGCACCAAGGGCGACAGAACCAAGCGCAGCAGCACGCGCTGATCGAGATTTTTTTCTGTCGCAAAGACATCATCACCCGCCGAGCAATCGGCGGGTTTTTCTTGCGCGCCGGCGAGATTCTGAGAGCGTCCGCGCGACCGATCGATGCTCAGGAACATGAACTCTTTCAGGTAAAGAATGTTGAGCTGCGCCGCCTCGTTCACTAGGATGCGAGACCGACTATCTCATTAGAAGTTGGCTGCGCGACGATGGAAACGCCCCCATTGCTGCGCTGAGCGTACAGATCAAGGAGAGAGAATTCATGTCAGTCCATTTCGTTCGGAACGGCTCTGCCGCAGCCGCCTTCGCCGCTGCGCTCGTGGTCACTGCCTCGCCAGCGTTTGGCGACATTGTCAGTACATTCGATGATGGCGATGAAGGTTGGCTGATCTTCGGCGATGCGCAAGGCGGATCGGTGACCCCAGATTGGTCTGCCTCCGACGGAAACCCCGGCGGCCACATTTCCGCCGTCGACAACGTCGCAGGCGGCGTCTGGTACTTTCTTGCGCCGGAGAAATTCCTCGGCGATCGAACGTCGTCGTATGACCAGACGCTTTCGTTTGACCTCGCGCAAACCATCAGTGGCTCGCCCAACCCGTTTTCCTCATCTGACATCGTTCTCGTCGGTAGCGGCGTGACGATCACCTACTCGCTGCCGCAGCATCCCGCCTATGGCGAATGGACTTCATACGCGGTGGAACTCAACGAAGCCGCTGGCTGGACGATTGGCGGCACGGGCCAGGCGGCCACGCAGGCGGACATCCTCGCAGCCCTTGGCAACCTCACCGCGCTCCGTATCCGCGGTGAATACCAAAGCGGGCCCGACACCGGGTCTCTCGACAACGTTATCCTCGGTCAGATTCCCGCGCCTGGAGCAGCGGCTCTCTTTGCCGTCGCTCTCTGCGCCGCGCGCCGACGCCGAAGGGCGACGACAATAGCAGCGCGATAAGAAGCGGACAGGGTGGGATTCGAACCCACGATGGCCACGAGGACCATACCGGTTTTCGAGACCGGCGCGTTCAACCGCTCCGCCACCTGTCCGGGTGGAAGAGGGATTGTTGCGTCCTCGGCCTGCTGCGTCAATGCGAATGAACGAAGAGGCGAAGAGGAGCAAAGGATTCTCTCGTAGTGAAGGGCAGTGCGGTTGATGTGCGCATGTGCATCAAGGCAAACTGCATCACAATCAAACGCCCCACCCACTCCCCCACTCCCCCACTCCCCCGCCCCCCCCCCGCCCCCCACTTGGCCCGCGCGCCCGTGCGCGCCTGCGCCCTGCTATGCTTGCCGGCACATGACAG
>CAZFZT010000018.1:29357-43642 GCA_964523675.1 uncultured Isosphaeraceae bacterium | reverse complement strand
CGTCCAGAACTCTGGCTCTCCGATGGGTGGGCGCTCCTCCAGCGCGAACAGTGGAATGCTCCCCTCTACTGGCGATGCGACGATACGACCTGGTCAGTGTTCACACTCGCCGGACGCCGCCGCATCGAGCCCAGTGAGCCCGTGACACACCTCTCGTTCTATGAAGCTGACGCCTATGCACGCTGGGCACAGGCCCGGTTGCCACGTGAGCAGGAGTGGGAGGTCGCCGCTCGAACCCATCCAGTCAATGGCAACTTCCTCGAAACCGGCCACCTCCATCCGGTCAGCGCCTCCACTATCGAACCCCCTTGTTCACAATTCTTCGGCGACTGCTGGGAATGGACAGCAAGCCCCTATACCCCATACCCCCGCTATGCACCGCCAAACAACGCGCTCGCAGAATACAACGCAAAGTTCATGTGCAACCAGATGATCCTACGCGGCGGCTCATGCGTCACGCCTCGGGACCACATACGCAGCACCTATCGCAACTTCTTCCCTCCCCATGCACGCTGGCAATTCTCCGGCGTACGACTCGCCAAAGACCTGTGAACCACCCCTTCACCGGTAGCCATGTTGCCACAGCCATAAACCCCGAGGATCACCGAGACACAGAGGACAGCGCAGACCCGCAGTACTGAGGAGCGAGTACCGAGTGCCGGGGCCGGCAAAGGGCAATCGGCACTCCCAAAGCCAATAGCCAACAGCCGACTCCCGATTCCCGATTGCCATGACGACACATTCCAGCGAAAACACCGCAACACTTGACATCATCGATGAAGAGCCGACTCGTGCCCAGTTCCGCCGCGAGCTTCTGGCCGGCCTTCGCGCATCGCCGAAGACCACGCCCTGCAAATACCTCTACGATGAGCGCGGCTCCGCACTCTTCGATGAAATCTGCGAGCAGCCGGAGTATTACCCGACTCGCACTGAAATCGACATCATGCGCCGAAACGGCCGCGAAATCGCGGACGCCATTGGCGAGGACGCTCTCGTCATCGAACTCGGCAGTGGAAGCAGCGTCAAAACCCGCTTGCTGCTCGACCACCTGCGCAATCCAGCCGGCTACGTCCCGCTGGATATCTCACGCGAGCATCTGGAGCACGCAGCGACATCCCTTGCGCAGGCCTACCCGCACATCGAAGTGCTGCCACTTTGCGCCGATTACACCCGTGATATCGACCCGCCAACGCCACGCAAGCCCGTGGCGCGCCGCGTCGCCTACTTTCCCGGCTCGACGATCGGCAATTTCCATCGTGCTGATGCCGCCGCATTCCTGAAGCGATTGAAGCGATTGGTGCGTGGTGGCAAAGGAAGGGGAGCGCTGCTCATCGGCGTTGATCTCAAGAAGCCCGTGGCGGAACTGGAAGCTGCTTACAACGACGCAGCTTCAGTAACGGCAAGCTTCAACTTCAACCTGTTGCGTCGGATCAACCGCGAACTCGAAGGCGATCTGGACCGTGCGAACTTCGCGTTCAAAGCAATCTGGAACGAAAATGAAGGCCGCATCGAATCGAACCTCATCAGCAAAGTGCGGCAGACCGTTCATGTAGCAGGCGAGCCGATCGAACTTGAGGCGGGCGAGCATATACGGACGGAGTGTTCGTACAAGTACACGGTAGAGGAGTTCACCAGGTTTGCCGCCGACGCCGGGTGGCTCAAAGCCGACCACTGGACCGATGAGCGACAGCGATTCGCCGTGATGCTCCTTGAGAGCCGATGAACGAATGCCGAGGAACGAGTACCGCGGAGAGCAAGCGCACGGCAGTCGGGAATCGGCAGTTGGCTATTGACCCTTGGCTGTTCGCTGTCGCTCTCTTTCAACGTTTCGACGTTTCGACCTTTCCCTCTGCCGCCCCCCCGGCACTCGGTAGTCGGTGTTTCCAAGCCGTGGTGCGCAGGACATGTGAACTTGAACCGCCACTCTTGCCTCGTGCTAGAATCGGCACAGGTTGACGGAGGAGTGCAATCGCATCGGCCGTACTCCCCATCCCCCTACCACCCCCCTTCCTCTCTTTCGACATTTCGACATTTCAACATTTCAACATTTCGACGTTTCGGTTCCCGCCCCTCCCGGCATTTTCGTCCTCCACGAGTTGGAGACACACATCAAGCCATGAACAAGACCCAAATCAAGGTTCTTTGTGTGGATGACAGCCGCGATATTGCGGGGCTACTTGATGTTGCGATCAATGCTGAGGCAGGCATGGTGAGTGTGGGTGCGGTTCACGACTCCGGCCGGATCATGGATGAGGTTGCCCGACACCGGCCGGACATCATCATTCTCGATCTGACGATGCCCGGCCGTGATCCTTTGGAGGCGCTCGCCGAGGTCAACACGGCATTCCCGAATACCCGGACGATCGTGTACAGCGGTTACGATGACCTTGAGTCGATTGACCGTGCTGTGGAAGCGGGGGCATGGGGGTACGTGTCGAAGCACGAGGATTTTAAGCAGGTAATTGATGCGATTCGGAAGGTGGCGGATGGCGAACTGGTGCTTGCGCGGAAGTAGCGGTTCCGAGTGACACATGGGTAACGAGGAGCGAGTATTGGGTACCCAGTGCGAAAGCCGACCGGCACTCGGCAATCGGCAATCGGATTCGCCGCTTCAGCATTAGTTTGCACTCTGTTGCCCATTGCCGACTCTCACTCTTTTCGGTACTGGTTCCCGGTACTCGTTACTGCGCAGCACAACGTCCAAACGTCCAAACGTCGAAAGAGAGCGACAACGAACAGCCAACAGCCAATAGCCGTGACTGCCACCCGCCGAGCGGACATTCTCATCACCTGCGCGAAAGGGCTTGCGCCAATCTTGCAGCGTGAGTTGATTGCCCTTGGGTATCGGCCGCGCCAGATGCATGAAACGGGGGCGTTGATTTCGGCGCGCGATGGCATTTGTGATGCGATGCGGTTGAACCTGCATCTTCGGACGGCGTTCAATGTTCTACTTCTCCTTCAGGAGTTCAAGGCCAAGACGCCGGACCGTCTGTATAACAGAGCGCAGACGTTCCCCTGGGAGCAGATCATCCCCGCCGATTCCTATTTCAGCGTTGTCTCGAGCGTCGACACGGCTGCTGTGAATAACTCGATGTTCGCGTCCGTCAAGCTGAAGGATGCGATTGTCGATCGCATTGCCGCCGCCAATCGGGGCAGGCGACCGGACACTGGCCCGGAGCGTGATCGCATTGTCATACATCTCTACTGGAAGGATGACAAATGCTGGGTCTATCTCAATACGTCAGGACGCAAGCTTTCTGATCGCGGGTATCGGCTCTTGCCGCATCACGCCCCGATGCAGGAGACGCTTGCAGCGGGCGTGCTGCTTGAAGCGGGAAGTACGACTAATGGAGAGAAGCCGATCGTGTGTCCGATGTGTGGCAGCGGCACGCTCGCCATTGAAGCCGCATTGATCACGCGAAACATTGCGCCCGGCCTGCTTCGTGAGAACTTCGGCATGATGCACGTCATCGGATTCGATCACGAGCGGTGGAACGTGATGCGAGAGGAAGCGCGAGCCCTTGCGCAGACGCACAGCTCCGCACCAGGCGCCATCATCGCAAGTGACATCGATTCTGCAGCCGTTTCAGCAGCTGAGCGGAACGCTGCGAAAGCTGGTGTCGGGCACCTCATCGATTTTCACGTTTGCGATGTGGCGGATACGCCCGTTCCGGACGGGGAGCGCGGAGGCCTGGTTGTAGTCAATCCAGAGTACGGCCGCCGCCTCGGTGATGTGACGGAGCTTGCCGCGACCTACAAACGGATCGGCGACTTCTTCAAGCAACGATGCACTGGGTACACCGGCTGCGTGTTTACGGGAAATCTCGACCTCGCCAAGCACATCGGGCTCAAAGCGCGGCGACGAGTTCCGTTCTGGAATGCTGAGATTGAATGTCGGCTGCTCATCTATGACCTCTACGCCGGTCGGGCAGCCAAGCCGGCAGTTCAGTTGACGCGACCGCTTCGCGAGCAACCCTAGCGTTCGATACAGCAGTCGCACATGGCGACCGCCATACGAACTCGACGTTGAGATTGAAGCGCAGGGCAAGATGATCTTCGGGTCAATCGCCCTATGGCAAGGCGCGATCTGCTGCGCTGTGATATCCCAGCAGCGCGGGGCTGCTGACCCGATTCTCCGAAGCGCCGGGCCCTTCACGATAATCAACTTCTTCGAAGCAAAGGAGCCGCAATGTTCTATCACGATGGCGGACATCTACAGTATCACGTTCGAGTCGACTCTCCCGATCCGATCTTCGCAAAAGCTCTGCAACAGGCGATCGGCGGGATCGAGGGTGAGATACGCGTTGCCCTGCAATACCTCTTCCAGGCATGGGGGTCGCGCGGTCCGAAGAAGTATCGCGACATGCTCCTGCATACCGGCACCGAAGAGCTCGCGCATATCGAAATGCTTGCGACAGCTGTCGCGCTGAACCTCGAAGATGCGCCGCTTGCGCAGGAAGAAGCTGCACGAGATCCCATGATGGAAGCCGTCCTCGGAGGCATGAACCCGCGGCATGTGATCTCGACCGCAATGTGCGCATTGCCCGTTGATGCCAGCGGCGTGCCGTTTGACTGTTCCCACATCTATGCCAGCGGCAATCTCGCCGCCGACATGCTCGCCAATGCAGTGGCAGAGAGCACCGGACGCATGCTTGCCGTGCAACTCTACAAGATGACGAACGATGAGGGAATGAAGGACATGCTTCGATTCCTCATCGCTCGCGATGCCATGCATCAAAACCAGTGGCTGGCGGTCTGGGAAGAAATCGGCGGCCCGGAGAACCATCCCATCCCCAATAACTTCCCGCAGGACGAGGAGATTCAGGAAGTCAACTACTCATTCATCACGACGGGCATCGACGGCACGCCCCCCGTAGAAGGACGCTGGACCAGCGGCAGGAGCATTGACGGGAAGGGCCAGTTCCGAGTGCAGCCGGCCGAACCCGTTGGAGGAATCCCCGATCTCGGCGCTGCTTCGCCCGATGCAGCAGTCCAACAGAATCAGATGGACGGCAAGACCGGCAGCACGAAAGCGAAAGCCCGTGGATTCTTCCGAAGGGCTGAACACGCTATCCAGAGCGGACTGAAGAAATAGTCCGCGTGGCTTCGATTCAAGTGCTCACGACAATCTCGTTGCGCATGACGCGCCGGACTGCATCAACAACATCGCTGGCCGACTCACTCTTATGAACATATCCTCGCGCTCCTAAGTTGATTGCTGCGCCGGAAGCGCTTGAGGAGAGGTTGCGGCTCATGATAATGACATGCGACATGGGGCAGTCGTGAACAACCCTTTGAACGACCTCTTCCGTCGAATAGCCCGCATGTTCAGCATCGACCAGCACGACGTCAGGACAAAGGCGTGCAACGGTGGCTTGTAGTTCATTCAGCGAGTTGACCGATCCCACTGCGTGGATGTCAATTTCAACAGCCAGTGCGGCACAAAGGAGCTGTACGTAGGAAACGTCATCATCGACGCAGAGCAAGCGGATCGGATTCGGGTATTCGATGCTCATACCGCGTGCATTGTTGCCTCAACCTGAAGCACCAGCGCATCAGGCGGAGTGCTCCATTCAGCGACGATCCGGCAATTGACCTGTCATCTGGCGCGGCCTTGCTGGATGGATCGTTATGGCGAATCTTGATTGACCGGCGCGTCGGAAGGTTGCGGGCGCGGCTGCCCATGCCAGAGGTAATACGCGCCCGCGCGGATGTCGTCGGCGATTACCATCAGGCACGGCAGCACCATCAGGATGATGAGTGTCCCGCCGATGAGTCCGAACGCTATTGCAATTGCCATAGGAATCAGAAACCGCGCCTGAAAGGACGTTTCCAACATGAGCGGCGTCAAGCCAAGCACGGTCGTTGTCGTCGTCAACAGAATCGGCCGCAATCGAGCACGCCCTGCCTCAAGAAGGGATTCGCGCAGCGCTCGCCCCGCTTCCCGTTGCGTGTTGTAGAACTGGATGAAGATCAGCGATCCATTGACGACAACTCCGGCCAGAGCGACAAAGCCAATCATGCTCAGGAACGTGATTTCATAACCGAGCAACCAGTGGCCCCAAATCACGCCGATGACACCGAAAGGGATCGCCAGCATGACCGCGATCGGCTGGGTGTAACTGGCAAAGAGCCATGCGAGAATCACGTAGATGCCGATCAACGCTGCGACGAACCCGATCGGCAGTGTCGCAAACGCGTCCCGCTGCTGCTCCTGCCGTCCTGCCGTCTCGATGATGAGTTGCGGGTACTGCTCACGAATCTCATCAAGTTTCGGCGCGAACTCTCGCACGATCTCCTCCGGACTTACTGTCGGCAAAGTATCTGCAGTTACCGTGACCGCGCGCCGGCGATCGATGCGCCGAATCGTCGAATAACTTGCGCCCTCGCGTAACTCAGCGACTTCAACAAGCGGTACCGCCTGGCCCTGACTATTAATGAGCCAGAGATTCTCAACCGCCTGCAAATCATACCGGGTTGCTTCAGAGAGTCGTACGCGGACGTCAACATCCTCGCGCTGGGCGGCGAAGACGTGCGCATCAATGCCGAAGAGCGCTGCCCGGATCTGATTGGCGACATCCGCCGTGCTGAAGCCGGCTGCGGCAGCAGTGTGCTTCACGTTGATCTGCAACTCGCGTTGCCCGATCGTGTCATCGTCCGAAATGTCGACGACGCCAGCGTATCCGGCGAGCATCTCACGCAATTCCGCCACCGCGCTGCGGATGACCATGATGTCTTCTCCGCGCACCTGGAGCGAGATGTCGGGCCCTCCAGGGCCGCCGGAAATCTCCGAAAAGCGGATGCGCTCCGCTTCCTCGACCGGCCCGACAACTTCACGTATGGCTTGGATGATCTGTTGCGATGACCGTCCTTCGCCTTCTTCCCGCAATTCCACCGGCTGCAACTCGATGAACATCTGAGCAAGATGGCTGGCGGAGGCGTCGATCTGGCCGGTTTCGATATCCGCTGATTGGCCGACGATAGCGCTGATGGTTTGCGTTTCCGGCTGATCCAGCGCTGCGTTCTCAAACCGTGCGACTATCTCTTCGGTTCGCTCAAATGAGGTGCCTATCGGCATGCGGATGTCGACGATGATGGTCTCCGCATCTGTCGATTCAAGGAACGTGTACCCGACCCGGCCGCCGACTACCATCCCGACCGACACAATGAGCACCGCGAGCGACGCTGCGAAGGTGATGTAGCGGTAATAGAGCAGCCGCTCCATCATCCGCGCATACGCCGGAACCACAATGCCGAGGATGAAGTAATCCCGCTTCTCCTCATACTTTTGAAAGATGCTCTTCTTGCGACCTTCCTTCAGTCGATCTCGCTTTGCGAGCGAATGTCCCATGTGGCTTGGCAGAATGAGCAGCGCCTCGACGAGCGACATCGATAAGGCGCAGGCAACGACAAGCGGCAGTGCGCCAAGGAGGTCTCCGATCTGGCCGCTCACAAAGGTCAACGGAATGAACGCGACAATGCTCGTCAGGACCGTCGCCACCACTGGCCAGGACACTTCTTCCGTACCCTTTATCGCAGCAACGAGAGACGGTTCGCCTCGATCATGTCGCGACTGGATATTTTCAGCCACCACGATTGCGTCATCGACAAGTAGACCCAGCACTACGATAAGCCCAAACATCGTGAGCAGGTTAAGCGTGATATCAAGCACTTGCATCACGACGAGCGTGCCGGTAATCGCCACGACGAGGCCCGCGCCCACCCAGAGCGCGACGCGCCAGTTCAGTGCGAGCAGCAATGTCAGGAAGACGAGGATCGCTCCTTGCATCGCGTTTCGCGTCAATAGCGAGAGTCGATCTTCAACGAATCGAGCCAGATCGGAATGCGTCGAAATTGTCGCGCCCGGCGGGAGCGGATACGCAGAGTTGCGGCCGAGGGTGTACGCAGCATAGCGAGCAGACATCGGCGCAGGCGCAGGCGCTGCTTCGTTTGAGTCGGGATTTGCAGAGGGCGGCGCCGCCAACCTCTGAAACGCGACCGACAGCCGCTCCGTTATGCTCGGCTTGAACGTCTCGCCTCGTCGGCCGGCGACATAGGCGCGAACCATCTCCGCCATCGCCACGACATCCTGCCCCGGCGCTTTGAATACCGTGAGTGTCACGCCGGGCTGCCCGTTGAATCGCCGTGCGACATCATCATCTACAAAATGCTCTCGTACTTCGGCCAGATCACGCACACGCAGCGCATTGCCTTCAGCTTCACCTCGAATGACGATTTCGCGAATCTCTTCCGATCGCTCCTCGACACCCACTGCGCGTACGCTGACATTGCCCATGCTTGTTCGAACCGTTCCGCCAGGCACCTCCGCCATCCACCGCCTGATGGCATCGGCGATCTGCGGCAGCGAAACGCCGTGCTGAATCATGGCATCCGAGCTCACGTCAATGCGGATTTCATACTCGCGCACGCCCCCTTCCACAATCTCCCCCATACCCGGCAGTGAGCGCAGGTCATCTCGCACCCGCCGCAAGCCGCGCTTCAGGATGTCTTCATCGACCATACTCGGATCGCCATGCAACGTCACCATGATGACCGGCAGGCGCGGCTCGAACTCAGTCACACGAATGCGCTCGGCCTGCTCCGGCAGATCCATTAGTTGATCGACCGCACGCTGCACCTCATCGGTCGCGCGGTACACATCGCGTATGCCCTCACGAAATTCCACGATGATGCCGCCGCCACCTTCTGCGATCGTCGTCGTGAGCTTCTTGACCTTCTCAATTCGCTCAAGACGATCCTCGACTTTAATCGCCAGCGCTTCCTCGATCTCCTCCGGTGTCGCGCCGGGATACGGCAGGGTGACACTGGCAGAATCGGGTTCAACCTCCGGGAAGAATTCGCGCCGCAGCGTCCCCGCGGCGAAGAAGCCGGCGATGAGGAACGCTGCCATCAGCAGGTTCACCGGCACGGGCTTGGTCACGCCGAAGCGCGGCAGACTCACTCCGGCGCCTCCTGTCGCTGCGATGGCGTTCCCGCGGGCCCACCCGCCGGCACCGGCTGTACCTGCATCCCTTCGCTCAGTGGCCGTCCGCCATCCACAACCACCAGCGTTCCATGGCGCAGTGGCTCCGCAAGGACAGCCCACTGCGTATCAGCAAGTCCGGTCTGTGGCAACTCCTGCTGAATCTGAAAATCCACGAGTACCGGCCGGCTATCGATGACGCCGTTGTCCACGATTCGAATGCGATCCGACTGCACCGCCCGGCGCGGCACGACCCAGCGTTGCTCTGCGATCGGCGATGTCACCAAACCGCGCACGAATTGTCCGGGAAACAGCAGTTCACCGTGTTCGCCGTCGTTCTCGGCAAGTCCGCGCGGCACCTGCTCTACCTCAACATAAACGGTTACGGTGCGTGTTTGTTCATCCTCTACCGGCGCAATACGTTCAATGTGGGCTGACCACTTTCGCTGCCGCGTTCCCGTTCCTTCGAGTAGCACCTGCCCACCCACGAAGAGGTCTGGCCGGGCGCTTGCGGGTACGCGCAGCGCGACTTCGATCCGATCCAACTGAACAACACGCGCCACGGGTTGATCGACACCGATCGTCTCGCCCTGCTCCACATTGACGCTCTGCAGATAACCTGCGAACGGACTCGTAATTGTCGTGCGCTGAAGGTTCCGTTGTGCGATGCGCAGCGCGGTCTGCTGTCCACGGAGTGTTGCTTGCAGCTGCGCGCGGCGCGGCTCGATTCGTTCGACCTGCTCACGAGCCGCCACCTCGGCCCGGATCGCCGCGGAGAGCGTCTGCCGCGCCTGATCAACCTCCCGTTGCGTGGCGCCCGCCTGTTCATGTGCTCCTTCCAGGCGCTGCACATCCGCTCGTGCGATGGCCACCTCTTCCTGAAGCAGCTCAAGCTGCTCCAATGATCTCTGCCGCTCCACATCAAGCTGCGCGATCTGGCTTGCGACCTCAGCGATCCTTTGCTCGGTCACCTCAATCTCATCAACAAAGTCAGTGGTGTCGATTTGCGCGATGAGTTGGCCTGCCTCCACGCGCGCTCCAGCTACGATGTCACGCGGCACATTCACGATCAACCCACGGACTTGAGCAGGCACGTTGGCGGCAAATCTCGCCTGCGCGGTCCCGAACCCCTCCCATTGCCGCGCAATGGAAATTGGCCGGGCCCCCATCACCAGGATGCGAGCCAGACGGTCATCACCAGACACCTGTTCCGGCACCTCACGCGTCTGCGCCAACAACATCGCGGTGCCGATCGCCACCAGAACGAGCACAGCCGAAACGACCACGCGTGTCGCAATGGAGATGATGACCTGTCGATGTCTGGGCATAGTGGGCGTTCGATCGTCTGTCTTTGGAGGTTTATAGCGTAGGCACGACGTTACGGATGACGGTTCCCCCCTCAGGAGCAGATCTTGCCCAGGGCAGATCTGTAGACCACGGCTATCCGCAGCGTGACCCTGCCCCCCCCCATGCCCGCCCTCCCTAACCGATGCACCTTCGGCTATACTAATTCGTTCCGATGACGCTCATGGAAAACCTTCTCAACCTGTACCAAGTCGATAGCCAGGTGCGAGGTCTGCGCAGCCGGCTCGAATCCGCCGAACGATATCTCAACGCTCAAACCCGCCTCAGCGATGAACTCTCGCAGGAACTGGCCGAGGTCCGCTCCCGCCGCAAGCAGCATCAGGCCACCGTTGCTAACTTGGAAGCGGAAGCCAAGGGCTTGGACGAGCGCATCGAGAAGATCCGCGGCGAACTGAACAACGCAGCCACGACCAAGCAGTACAACGCGCTGCTTAACGAACTTAATGCGATCAAAGCCGAGCGCAGCAAACTTGACGATCGCATCCTCAGCGAGATGGAGCAGGTTGAGGAACTCGGCACACGGACCGAGCAGGTAGAGGCGCAATCAGCCGAGCGAGCAAAGGTGCGCGAACATGCTGCCGCCCAGCTTGAAGAGCGGAAGCAGGATGTCGGTCAGCGGCTTACTGAACTTGAAGAGGAGCGGCAGCAGGCGGCCGTGGGCATCCCTCAACAGGAGCTCGACCTTTTTGACAAACTCGCTGATGATTACGACGGCGAAGCGCTCGCGCCGGTGCACGAGATCAGCAAGCGCCATCGCGAATACGCCTGCGGCTCATGTCACATGCACATGCCCTACGAACAGGTCTCTGTTCTGCGCAGCTCCATGGAGACCATCGTCCGTTGCCCGGCCTGCGGCCGAATCCTCTACCTCGATGCAGAGATGCGCGAATCCTTCGCGGGGAAGAAGTCCTGAGATCGCCGCCGCCACAACAGCGGCGGGCTTTCAGGTCTGTGGTGTTGCCCGTGTCAAGTAACATCTTGATCTGATCGACAGCCGGGTCTCTGCGACAGGTTTGTGCACTGCCCCCCTCGCCCCCCTGCCTCCCCCCTACTCTTACGCGCGCCCATGAATCAGATTGAAGACGCCCCGCTTCCGCATGCGCCGTCGAACCGCGCCGCCACACGCATACCCAGCCGCTTGTTCTACATCGGCTCCGCTGCGCTGATGATGTTGCTTGCGTTCATCGGCTTTAACAAGTTCTACCTGCACGGCCAGGCGTTCCCGGGTCGCGAGATTCCGCCGCCCATTCGCACGCTCGTCATCACGCACGGCATCGCGATGACCGTGTGGCTTGGCTTTCTCCTCGCCCAGCCGTCGCTCATCGCGGCGCGCAAGCATCGCCTGCACATGCAGCTCGGCAAAATCGGCGCTGGACTTGCTGGGCTGGTCTTTGTCTCGGGAATATGGCTTGCGATCCGCTCAGCAAGCATTACGCCTCCTGAAGTCATTCGCTTCGGCCTTGAGCCAATGCCCTTCATGGCGATGCCATTCTTTTCAGCGGTGCTCTTCGGCGCCTTTATCGCGCTGGGCGTGATCTACCGCCGCAAACCGCACATTCACCGTTCGATGATGCTGCTTGGAACACTCGCCGCGATTTCCGCAGCCGTGGCGCGAATTCAGCCGCTCAGTGAGCTCTACGCAGGCACCGAGTGGGAGCGATACTTCGGGCCGTTCCTGTTCACACTGGTCATCGGCATTGCGCTGTTGGGCGTTCGCAGCACAATGATGCGTTCGATTGATCGGCCGTTCGCACTGGGCATGATCGCGCTGACCGCGTCATCGATGGGAATCATGCTGCTCGCGCAGACCAAAGCATGGGCGGCGTTCACGGCATTGGTTGTGCGGTGAACGCTGCGACTTGGCTTAAGGGCATTGGCCCATTCGGTTCGTTCCATTCGATGAACGCACGCCCCATACCGCGTGCCAACACCGCAGGATCCACTACGTACTGCGATCGAGTACAATCTCCTCCAGCTTGTCTTCATTTAAAGCATGCGGAGACTGCGATGAGTTACGACTTGATCGTGTACAGAACGCCCTCCGGTCGCGATCCTGAGGATGTCTTCGAGGAGGAAATGGAGGCAGAGGAGGCCGGCGTCAGCCATGAACCGATTCAAGATCAAGGTCTTGATCGCTGTCGTGCCATGATCGAACAGTTGGCTGGAGATCGCGTCGTTTGTAACCTCTGCGGCCGCCATTTGAACATTGACATTCCCTACCATTACGAAGGCGCGGAAGCTCAGCAACTCATGCGCGAGATCGCACAGTGTCTGGAGCGCGCCTGCAGAGAAGACGGCTTGACGGTATATGACCCACAGGTAGGCCGCGCACTGTCGCCGCAACGCGATCTCGCTGTCATGCTGCGCAGCCACGAGCGTGGAACTGGAATTGTACGAGACGTTCAACGCCTTCAGGCGGAGCTCGCGACCTCACGACCGCCGAAGCAAGGGGATTCCTACACGTTCACCGTTGAAGAGAGGAAGCCGTAGTGGCGTTTCTGGTGAGCTGCGCTCAGCAAGTTCCATCGCGGCGGGCTTCCCGTTGTCCAACAGGATCAGCTGTTGGAGGCGAGTCAGGGCTCATGCCGCTTCTCCCTGCTCGTGGCCGCAGTTCCAGCACATGGTGAACTGCTGCTCAATCGTTTCGTTACAGTTGGGGCAGACCCAGGGCGAACTCGGTCCGTCCGGTGCTTGGGTGTTCATGATCTGCCGCGCATCTGGTTCATCCTGGCGGTCAACCCAGATGGAGGCGGCCGGGAGTTCAGCGTATCCGATCACGCCTGTTCGTTCCTCGTGGAGTGCGGAGCGGATGTTGTTCGATTCCAGCCGAAGGCGCAGCGCGACTGCATCCCCGATCGTCATTCTGGCGAGTCGCACGGGGTCATCAAGCAAAACCGGGCCCGGCCGAAACGTCGTAGCGTCGCCCGAATCGAATGGCCGCGCACACTCGGGACACACATTCACCTTGAGCCCGTCAAGCACATAGTCGCAGCCGACGCAGAACATCGTCCCTCGATCAGGCGTCTGAGCACTTCCCGCAGCCATTGCTGGATTGTACTCTGGCAAGCGCAAGCCCTCTAAGCGAAATGATCTCGGGCGAGTTGCTCTCCCGATGGCTACTGATCCCGAAGCCGGCGAACTGGCCCACGCGGATTTACGTTCTATCATGCCTCATTCCGCATCATTCAGAGAGGAGTTTTCCATATGACCACCGCCCCAGCCCAGCAGATTCAGGACGCTTCCACCCCCGGCACCGACCCGCTGCAACTCATCGACGTCGATCACGTGCGATTCTTCGTCGGCAACGCCAAGCAGGCCGCGTACTTCTACGCCCACACGTTCGGCTTCCAGGTCGAGCAGTTCGAGGATCTCACCACCGGCAATCGCGATCAGGCCTCGTACCTGCTCACGCAGGGCAACATCCGCCTGCTCCTCACCACCGGCCTGCACAAGGACCACCCCGCGCAGCGGCACGTGAACCTGTACGGCGACGGCGTCAAGGATGTCGCAATGACCGTCTTCGACGCCGAGAAGGCCTACGAGCGGGCCATCAAGAACGGCGGCCAGTCCGCTTACGAACCGGTCACCTACAAGGATGACAAAGGCACGGTCACCATGGCGGGCATCAGGACGTATGGCGAGACGGTCCACTCGCTGGTTTCGCGCACTGGCGAGTATTCACTGCCGCAGGTCAAGAAAGGCGGCACGTTCGCGCCGGGCTTCGTCAACATGAGCGATCGCGGCGGCTTCGCGCTCAATGACTACAACAAGAAGCATCCTTGCGGGCTCAAGTACGTCGATCACTGCGTCGGCAATGTCGAACTCGGCAAGATGAACGAGTGGGTCGAGTGGTACGAGAATGTGCTTGAGTTCAAACTCTTCAAGCATGTCGATGACAAGGACATTGGTACTGATGACTCCGCGCTCCTGTCGAATG
>CAZFZT010000018.1:0-29347 GCA_964523675.1 uncultured Isosphaeraceae bacterium | reverse complement strand
CAACCATCTCATCAAGATGCCGATCAACGAGCCGGCTGCGGGCAAGAAGAAGAGCCAGATTCAGGAGTACCTGGACTGGCACAGCGACACGCCGGGCGTGCAGCACCTCGCGCTGCGCACCGATGATGAACTGTATTCAGTGGCGGAACTCCGCCGGCGCGGCGTCGATTTCCTTTCACTGCCCGACACCTACTACGAAATCGTCTGGGACCGCGTCAACAAGACGCTCAAGGAGCACGGCCACGAGGCGGTGAAGGAAGATCACCAGCGGGTTCGCGACCTCGGCATCCTCGTCGATGCAGACGATGAGGGGTATCTGCTGCAACTGTTTACGAAGCCGCTGCAGGATCGGCCAACGCTGTTCTTCGAAATCATCTGCCGCCGCGGCTCGCAGTCGTTCGGCAAAGGAAACTTCAAGGCCCTGTTCGAAGCACTGGAACTGGAGCAGGAGAAGCGCGGGAATCTCTAACCGCCGAGATGAACAAGACGCCCCAATAGCCGCGTGCCGGCAGGCCGCGGTTCGGGGTCTCCTTGACGCCCACGTTCGCCTCCACTGCGGGCTTCCGCCACGCCGCTAGTGGATTGAGGCGAGCGTTGCGATGTCAAGCGGGCGTCATGCTGCTCGATGTTGTGCTAGTTCCCGATACCGCTGAATACTGCGAGCGTGCTCACGGCGGCCGGCGTTAATCCAGATGAGCAGCAGCAGCAGGATCAGCCACGGTATCGTCGAGAGAACGACCGGTGAGAACAGCAGGACTCTGCGGACAGCAACGAATGCAATCGCGATGAACAGCGCCGGACAGATGATGTGAAGACCCAAGAGGATCTTCGCACCGCCGATGTTCCGCGTGTAAATGCCTTCGCGCTTTGCAATGCGTTCGTCACGTCGTCGATCGGCTTCGGTGCGTTCGCTTAACGTGCCACCTCTTGCCACCTTCAAGAACTGGGCGTACTGACACCGCGCGCGGAATCCGAACCAAGCCGTCAGGGAGAGAGCGAACATCGTCAGCCCCACAGCGCTTGTGAGAGCAAACGACATGACGATGTCATCGGAAGGATCCACAACCCGAGCATAAACGTACGGCCCGACGATATGAGGTACCACCGTAATCGGCAATGACATCCACATCAGCCAGCGCATGCGCCGTCGCCAGCGTTCATGGCGCGGCTGGAGCGCGACGACTCTCGCCTCCTTCTTCTCACCGAGCGACTCCGCCACCGCATAGCCGCATTCCGGACAGTCGCCGTCAACCTGCAACGTGCGAAGTGAATAGTCGCACCTCGCGCAGCGGCGATCCTCATCGATGATGCTCTCCCGCATCTCCATCGCTGACACAGAATAATCGATTTCAAACGAATCAATCCAACCGCGGATCGTCGCCGGGCCTCAGCGATTCACGCCGGGGCCCGCTTTCATTGCCCGGCGAGGGGTCTTCGTCCCAGGGGTCGATCTGGATGAGGTGAATCTCCGGCTGTGTTCGGCGCGGCGGAAGGTCTGCCAATTCATCCGGCCGCTCATCGAACGCCACGCGATCGACGGTGTACACCTCCGAGAACTGCCAGCCGGGCTGCGACTGGACCGCATGCTCGACGATCTGCATCATCTGCGTCAGCGATCCGGCAGTGGCCCAGATGGACATATAGGCCCCAGCATCCGGTTCGTCTTCGCTTTCAATGATCACCAGCGCCTGCCACAGCGTCATGCCTAAACGCCGGCCACCTTCATCGACGTTGTCATCTGGATCAACGTTCAGTTCCAGTCGCCACTCATGGCGGAGGTTGAGGAGCAGTTCGTCGATGTCGGCTGCGTAGGGATCGGTGAGATCGAGCACGGGGCAGATATGCGAGCCGGCCGCTTCACGCTGCTCATCCGTCTCAGGCGGCCAGGTCTGCGCTACCTCCTCCAGTCCAAGTGAATGCAGGATCGCCTCGACCTCATCGCGCATATCCAGCGGCACGTGAATCGATACGCTCTTCCACTGATCGATGAACACCTCGACGAACGGCTCGTCGCTGTTGGCTCCGGCGGCGATGGAAGCGTCCTCCAACAGGATCGTCTCGTACTGACGCCATGTGGACAGGAACTGTTCACGGGTCACGGATTCTCCCCCGAGGAACACGTCCATCTGGCGGTAGGCATCGCGTGAGCCGATCTCGACGATGGCGAAGACTTCCTCCGGGAGAAGCCCGAAAGCCCGGTGGATCAGCTCCGCCAGCCGCTCATGTGAGACGACGATGTGAAAAGTGTACGTGTCCGGGTCGTCTTCTTCACCAGGCGTGTAGGTGAGCGTGTAGCCCTGCGTGGGAGCACGAAGTCCCCCACCGGGCAGCCCCGCAATCGGCTGGATCCCCAGCGGCAGTGCGAAGCCATCGACGATGGCACGGGTGAGGTCGGTTCGAAGACGAAAGTCATCCATCCATCAGAATCGTAACCGAGTGAAGGGGACGGGGCACGATCAACCCAGAGGTGCCGTGGAAATGGCTGTCAGCCACCAGGATGGGGAGTTTTCGAGGCGAAGGACTGACTCGGCCGATTGAGTTCTTGCCCCGGCTGCCACAACATTCACGGCTGGTGAGCGGTTGTTGCAGATTCAGGACATGCCTGTATCATCATCGCCCTCGAAGTGGCTCCTGTCGATGCGATTGACTTCTGCATTCACGTCGCCCCGCTCGCTTCTCATCGAAGCATGCTGCCAGAGACCTCTCGCGGCCACCCAACTTAGGACGACTTCATCATGCTTGAGTTTGTCATCAATACCCTGAACAATTACCTCTTCAGCGAGTGGGTTGTGTATGCGCTGCTGGTCGCTGGGGTGCTCTTCACTGTCTGGAGCGTCTTCGGCCAGTACCGCGCAATGACGCATGGTGTCGCGGTCATCCGCGGCAAGTACGATGAGAAAGGCGATCCAGGGGCGATCAACCACTTCCAAGCGCTTTCCGCAGCACTCTCTGCAACAGTCGGCCTTGGCAACATCGGTGGCGTGGCGGTCGCGGTCGCTCTCGGCGGACCCGGCGCAGTCCTCTGGATGTGGGTGATCGGCGTCTTGGGGATGGCGCTCAAGATGACCGAGGTCACCCAATCAATGCTCTACCGCAATACAGACGATCCGGACAATCCGCACGGCGGACCGATGTTCGTCGTGAAGCGAGGTCTGGAGCAAGGGAGCCGCAAATTCGGCATTCTCGCAGGATGCGTCTTTGCCGCTGCTGTGATTGGTTTGACCGTGGCGAGCGGCAATGGGATTGCGATCGCGATCGGCTGCTCGGTCGGCGTGTTATTGATCGGGATGGGCTTCGCTGCGAAGGGAGCGCTGGGAGCGCTGATCGGCGGGATCTTTGTTGTCACGCTGATTACCTCCGCCATCACCGGCGGCAATATGTTTCAGGCATGGAACGTGGCTGACGTAACGCACACCTACTTTGGTACGCCCCAGGTTGCCACGGGCATCATTCTGGCGATCGTTGTGGGGACGGTCATTATCGGTGGCATCAAACGAATCGGTGCCGTGGCCGGTCGGCTTGTCCCGATGATGTGCGTGCTCTACATCGCGGCGGCTCTTTATGTGATCCTGCTCTATATCGATCAGGTGCCGGCGATGCTCACGCTGATCGTTCGGAGCGGCCTGCCGGAGTTTCTTGGCGGGCAGGAAGCGATACCGAGCGGCGCATTTCTCGGCGGAACATTTGGCTATGCCGCCATGTGGGGCATTAAGCGAGCGCTCTTCTCATCTGAGGCGGGACAGGGTTCCGCGCCCATTGCGCACTCGGCCGCCAAGACCGACGAACCGGTGCGCGAGGGTGTCGTTGCCGGGCTGGAACCCTTTATCGACACGATCATCGTTTGCACGATGACCGCCCTGGTGATTCTTGCGAGCGGCGCTTACAACAGGCCCGCCGAAGCGATGTTTGAATCGCGTGATCAGGTTCGGATCGTTCAATCAGGCGATAGTGACGGCGTTCCGCAATGGACGATTGAATCTGACCCTTTGCCTGAGAAGACTGCGGAAGCGCGGCGAATCCTACGTACCGAGGAGGGACACTCGGGCTGGCGCGAAGGTGAAGCGATCTTCATGATCGTCCGCGCTGATGTCGATGACAATACGGGGCGTGAACTGCGAAGAATCGGCGGTCGTGTGGAACGCAATGAGAACGATCAGTGGAAAGCGAAATGGGAAACGCTGGTTTCAGCGCAGCAGCCGACACTCATCGACGACCCCGATGGCACCAAGGATCTGGGAATCTATGGCGACTACACCGCGGCTTCGCTGACGGCGCATGCCTTTGATCGCGCAACGCCTGGCCTTGGCATGTGGCTCGTCGTCATTGCGGCCTGGCTCTTCGCGGTCTCCACCATGATCTCATGGTCGTACTACGGTGAGCAAGGTATCTACTATGTCTGCATGAGTCTGGGAGATGCGGCAACGAACACGATTGTGCTGTTTTACAAAATCATCTACTGCGCTCTGATCGTCCTCACCACCATTCTCGCGATGTCCATCTTCGGGCCAGAGAAGCGGGCGATCATCGGCAATGAGACGCAGCTCGACATGTGGACGACGCTCGGCATGGGCGTCATGCTCGTCGCGAACATTCCAATCATGTTCCTTTTCGGGGCGCAGGCGATGAACGCCTATCACGACTACTTCAAGCGCTTCAGGTCGGGCGCAATGAACCCGCCACATAAGGCGCCGCCTTTCAGCGATGTCGTCGAGGGTAAGGACGTGAAGTAGCCCGATCGGGGATTGCGCCGCTGCTGCTCTCTGTATGACTTATGCCCACGGACACCGGTCCGTGGGCTTTTCTTCACCGGTACCATCTCTGAAGAAGATGTGGTCGCCCGCCGACATCACCGATGCTATCGAAGCCGGCTTTCGACGCCGCGCTGCTGCCCTTGATGCGGAACACGCTGTGTACGGCCTTGATGCACTCGATGAGGTGCGACTGCATCCTGTCATTGCAGAGGCACTGTCGCATGAGGGGTTCGGCGTCTATCGCGAGGAGCGGTACCCGGCCGATCGGCGCAAACACCGAGAGAGCGAAGGCGAGCGCTGCGATTTCGTTCTCACGCCCGGCGGCTTGCCGCTTCGCGTTGCTGAGCGCAAGGCAACGCTCTTCGATTCGCCCGACATGGTCGATCTCGACGAGGCGTACTGGCTGGAAACCAAAGTCGTCGCGCAGTACACGCCGGAGGGGCCCAACCGGCAATATGCATCGCAACTATTGTCAACCGTCAGGCACGACGTGGCGAAGCTCGCCAAGGATCCGGATGTTCTTCATGCGGGGCTCCTCATCGTCATGTTCGTGCGTGAGCAGGCCGTGGCTGTGCATGACTTGGATATCTGGCAGGACCGCTGCCTGCGACGGTCACTGCCAATCGCCGCGCCAAGTGTGCGGCATGTGCAGATCACGGAACGCATGGGCCACGGCATTTGTACGATCGCTCTGTATCCGGTGTCACACTTGTAGAAGCCGGTTCAGGTCTTGACCCAACCGATGGGCCGGCTATCCTTGCCGATCATGACCCGCAGCCGCAGCGGAAACGCCATCGCGATTATCATTGCCACTTCCCGCCCCCGCACCCGGAGAGGCGAGCCGCGATAGGTGTGAATGCGTAACGCATTGTACCCACCCTCGGCTCCGCCTCACGCGGGGCCGAGTTTGTTTTTGAATCCATTCCACGATTGAACGCCAATGGCACAGACGACCACGCGCAACTACAAGCAGACGCTGAACCTGCCCAAGACCGACTTTCCCATGCGCGCGAACCTCGCGCAGAATGAACCACAGTCGATGAAGCGGTGGGACGGAATGCGGCTGTACGACGAGGCAATCAAAGCGCGCGAAGCCGCCCCCGGAACTGAGCGGTTCACATTCCACGACGGGCCGCCCTACACCAGCGGTTCGATCCATGTCGGCCACCTGCTCAACAAGGTGCTCAAGGATCTAGTGGTTAGATCCAATCTCATGCGCGGCCGGGTGTGCAAGTACGTGCCCGGATGGGATTGCCACGGCCTGCCCATCGAGCACCGTGTCATGAGCGAACTCGTCCAGTCGGGGAAGGCCGAGAAACTGAACACGCTCACCGAAGATCAACGACGCATGGCGGTGCGACGCGAGTGCGCGAAGTATGCGGAGAAGTTCCAGAAGTTGCAGCGCGAGCAGATGGAGCGGCTGCTCACGCTTGCCGACTACGAGCATCCCTATTTGACGATGCAGCCGGAATATGAAGCCGGCGTGCTGGAAGTCTTCGCATCGCTGCTGGAGAAGGGCCTTGTGTACCGCGCGCTCAAGCCGGTGCATTGGTCGATCGCGAATCAGACGGCCCTTGCTGAGGCGGAACTTGAATACGAGGACCGCGAAGACCCGTCCGTGTACGTTGATTTTGAAGTCGCACCTGAGAGCCGCCTGCAGATCGAAAAGGCGTTTGGCGTGGAACTCGATTCGACTCCGTCGCTGATGATCTGGACCACGACGCCGTGGACACTGCCTGCGAACCTTGCGATCGCAGTGCATCCGCGCTATCGATACGCGCTCGTGCAGGTCGATGGCAATGTTACGGTGATGGCCAGCGACCTCGTCGAGCGCGTCGCCAAGGCGGCTAAAGCTGACAGCGTGGAGTCACTCGGCGAATGCGATGGCGCTGCGCTGCTGGGGCTGGCGTACAGGCACCCGTTCTGCGATCGAAATGGGCGCGTCGTCGCAGCGGAGTACGTGACGCTTGAAGATGGCACCGGCCTTGTGCATACCGCACCCGGTCATGGCCAGGAGGACTACCAGACCGGTCTGCGCGAAGGGCTTGAGATCTACTGCCCGGTCCGTGCTGACGGCACGTTCGATGAAGCCGCGCCAGACTGGCTTCGCGGCCTCTCCGTCTGGGACGCGAACGAGAAGATCATCAAGCGGCTGACTGAATCCGGCCATCTCTACCACTGGCACACCTTCACCCACAGTTATCCGCACGACTGGCGCGGCAAGTCGCCAGTCATCTTCCGCGCGACCGAGCAGTGGTTCATCGGTGTGGATAAACCGTTTAGCCGCGACGCGCAGCGGAGCGTGCCCTCGCTTCGCACCAGCGCGCTTGACGCCGTCAGTAAAGCTGTGCGTTTCATCCCCGAATGGGGTCGCAACCGCATGCGCGGCATGCTCGAATCACGGCCCGACTGGTGCCTCTCTCGCCAGCGCGCTTGGGGGTTGCCGATTCCCGCGTTCACCCTTGCCGACGGCTCCATCTTCATGACGCCGGCGTCCGTCCGCGCCGTTGCCAAGGTCTTCGCGCAGCGCGGCAGCGATGCGTGGTTCACCGAATCGCCTGCGCAGTTGCTTGAACACTACGACGCTGCCAGCGACCCGAATGTCCCGGATGGCCTCAGCAACGATCGTTCGAACCTCACCAAACTCCATGACATCTTCGACGTCTGGTTCGAGTCCGGTTCATCGTGGAACGCAGTCATGCGGCAGCGCGACCTGGGCTATCCGTGCGATCTGTATCTCGAAGGGTCGGATCAGCATCGCGGCTGGTTTCAGACCTCGCTGCTGCCAGCGCTTGGCGTCACCGGCGAGCCGCCATATCGAACAATCCTCACGCACGGTTTCATGGTTGATAAGGATGGCAAAAAGATGTCCAAGAGCGTGGGCAACACCCTCGAAGTGGAAGAGTTGCTCAAGAACTTCGGCGCGGATGTCGCGCGATGGTGGGTCTGCTCACTTTCTTATGAGAACGACATCAAGGTCGATCTGTCGTTCTTCGAGACGGCCGGCGAGAGTTATCGCAAGGTGCGCAACACGCTGCGCTTTCTGCTGAGCAACCTCTTCGATGACGTCGATAGCACCGGCGTCCCCGCCAGTCGTGCCACCGTCCTTGCTCAATTGCCGCCAACGTCGCTCGATGTTTTCGCGCTCCACGAAGCGGCTGAAGTTCAGCGGCGCGTGCTCGATGCGTATGAGCGCTACCAGTTCCGCAGGGCGCATCAATTGCTCTATGACTTCTGCAATGACACGCTTTCTTCGTTCTACTGTGCGGCCGTGAAGGATCGCCTGTATTGCGACAAGCCCGATTCGACGAGACGCCGGGCAACGCAGGCGGTGATGCGCGAGATCAGCCAGATGCTCTGCACGCTTCTGGCGCCGATCGTGCCACATACCGCCGACGAAGCGTGGCGGGCGCTGGTGCGCGATGAGAGTGCATGCGTTCATCTGGAGACCATCAAGCCGGTGCAGGAAGTTGAGGTCGATACAAACTGGGCGCGCGTGATGGACATGCGCGATGCTGCGCTCAAAGCGCTCGAAGAAGCGAAAGCGCGCGGCATCGAGAACCCGCTCGACGCCGAAGTCGTCCTGCCTGATCCTGATGGCGTCCTTGCCAGATTCGCAGCCGACATGCCGGATATGCTCGGTGTGTCGCGCGTGCAGTTTGCTGCATCAGCGGAGATCGCCGTGAATGATCTTCGTGAAGAGCCGCGCTGCGAGCGGTCTTGGAAGCGCGATGGCACCGTCAAGCAGCGCAGCGACGGCGGCATGCTCACGGATCGTGATGCTGAAGCCGTAGGCGTGGCGTGAGCTCGGTGAATAGTGCTTCAGGGAACCCATGGACGGGAGTCCGCGGGCTTTGGCGCGATGCTGAATTGCATGATGCGACGATTCGTGTCAGAATCATCGCATGAGCGAAACAAGCCCTGAAACAGCATCGAACTTCAAGCCCACGATTACCTTCGACGACTTCTCCAAGCTTGACCTGCGTGTGGCGACCATCAAGCATGCGGAGCATCATCCGAATGCAGATCGCTTGCTCAAGGTGCAACTTGACGACGGCACAGCGGAAGGAAGACAGGTCTGCGCGGGCGTTCGCCAGTGGTACGAGCCGGAATCGCTCATCGGCCGGCAGGTCGTGATTGTCGCCAACCTTGCGCCGCGCACCATCCGAGGCGAAGTCAGTCAGGGCATGATCCTCGCAGCCAGCGACATGCAGGGCGACGATGAACGCGATGTCGTCATCCTCACACTCGATCGGCCGGTGAAGCCCGGCTCGACGGTGAGCTGAAGCGCCCGGCCGCATCGCGCTCCAGCTTCATGTGATCACTGCGCAGAGGCGAGTTCGAGTTCTTCTTCCTCAGAGGAGCGGATCACTGTCAGGTTGTGCTTCGCGGAGAGCGTCTCGAGACTGAACGCTGCCTGAAGATGCTCAATGCCTTTCAATTCCTCTGCAAAGAGCATCCGCTGCGCGATGCCCTCCGAGGCGACCTGTGCAAACTGCTCTCGTGCAAGCGGCTTCTGGCCGACGATCCTCGCCACGACCAGCGCGAGATGCTCTTCAACCGGAACGACGAGCATGCGCTGTTCGACAGGCACCTCAGACAGGGGCTCACCGGTTGGCAAGCTTCTCGCATGGTCGATGATCACTTCAACCGTCTCCCGATGTTGGCCGATGACCGGCAGAGCCGTCGGCATAACCTGCGGCATCTGGCCGACCTGCACGAAGAGCCGCGCCAGTTCGACGCTCGCAAGTGAGAGTTGACGCTGTTCAACTTGAGCATCGTGCTCAAGAGCCAGAGCGAGCAAACCCTCCTCGGCAGCGAACTGCTCCAGTTCCGAAGCGCGCTCGAGAAGCGACTGATAGGCGGCGACGCGATTGAAGTCGTTCACGATTTGCTCGCGAACCTCATCAACGGTCTGCGGCGGTCGTGACGCATCGATTTCGAGGATTCGAAAGACGAAGATGTCGCCGTTCTCACCTCGAAGGACCGGCCCTTCGACACCGGCCTGCACCATCACCTCATCGGAAGCGCCAAGTTCCTTAGCGCCGGCGACAAGTGCGGGAAGGCCGCGCGGTGCGCCAAAGCGATCAGTCGTCGCTGTGCCGATCCCCTCAAGTTCTCGAAGTTCGTCAACCGCGACCCAATTGCCTGTGGATTGATAACCCGGCAGCGGGACTTCGCGCTGTTGCTGAATCTCCTTTGCCAGTTGTGTCAGTTCCAGTCGCCTATCGCCCCAATCGTCGGGCAACACGTAGTAGCCCTCACGCTGCTCCAGTCCGCGCCGGGAACCACTCAACTGCGCCCCGATAAATGACACGATGCGATCAAGTCGCTCGGTTGTCAATTTCCCCAGCAGATCCTCACGCACCTCGAAAGGAATCTCGGTAGCATCTGGATCGTACGGCGGTAGATTGCTGTCCGTGCTGCGCTGCCAGTGATACCAGAGCGCAACGCCATCAAGGGCATCGCTGGCCGCAATGGCTTGACGGACATCGTCCGCCCCCACATGCAGCCACTCAAGCTTCGCGCGATCGGGCAGTCGATAGCCGAGTCCCATGGGGCCCTCCCCAGGCATGAAATCGCGGTATGTCTCGAGATGCTCCTGGAGCTGCGCTTCAGTTGGTTGAACCGCTGCGCTATCAGCACTCGCCTTAATGACAGCGACCTCCGCCTCAACCTGATGGAAAATGCGCGATGCAAAGTCGCGCAGCCGATGGTCTGAGGCGTCACCTGCTTCGAGGTAGAGCATGAGCAGTCGCTGCACGCCCTGAGCGTTGGCAACGAACTGCCGGTACTGATCCGGACTGATTCCTTGCTGTGAGAGCCCGAGCAGTTCGTCTTCACTGATCTGAATAGAACCCGGAGCAGTAATCAATCCTGCCTGCTGGGCTTCTCGAACAAGCAGAAGCCAATGCTCCGTCCCTTCAAGCTTACCGATCGGCAGAAACGGTTGGCCGCTTGCCTCAGCAGCGCGGATGAAGTCGGCCTGAATCAGGTATCGAGTCCATTCCTCTGCGGAAATTTTCTCGCGGCCGTCCGGCCCCACCGTCGCGCGCGTCGCCGTCCTTGCCCCAGCGCCTGCGGTGAGATCCTGCAGTGTCTGCCCGAGCAAAAAGACGATCATCAGCAAGCCGCCGCCGACCGCCAGAATCCACTTATTGTACTTGCGAAGGAATTTGAACATGGGTGGTGGCCATCGGCTGTCGGCTACTCGGTTCTCGGCCAGGGCCAGTTCGCACAAGCCGAGAGCCGATGGCCGACTTCCGACAGTCGTTGTCTTATCGGTAGAACTCGACGATCAGATTCGTATTGACATCGAAGGGAATCTGATCCGGCGTGGGCGCGGCGACAATCTTCGCGGAAAGTTCCGAGGGGTTCATCTCCATCCAGCCCGGAACGATGTGTCCAGCCATGGATTCCATGTTCTCACGCACAAGCTTATGGATCCCCTGTCGGAGCGTAATCGTGTCGCCCGGCTTGACTGCATAACTGGGACGATCGACTTTCTTGCCATTTACAAGGACATGCCCGTGGACCACCATTTGGCGCGAGGCCCAGATTGTCCGGGTGAAGCCAGCACGGCGAACCACATTGTCGAGTCGCAACTCCAGCAGTTGCATGAGCACTTCACCGGTGTTGCCTTTGCGACGTGTCGCTTCGTCGACGTAGCGACGGAACTGCTTCTCCATCACGCCATAGTGATAGCGAAGTTTCTGCTTCTCGTCTTTGCGAACGCCGTAGTCTTTGAGGCGCTTGCCGCGATAACCGTGCATGCCCGGCGGGGTCAGTTGCCGCTTCGCAGTATGCTTCGGTACATCGGCGATGGGCACACCGACGCGACGGGACAGTTTCACCTTGGGTCCAAGGTATCGAGCCATAAGCAGTTCGTTCCTTTTGTGAGAACAGAAGACGAGAAAATGAGCAGAAATCTTAGCCGTCGAGGACGCAAGATCCCGGCGCAAGCGCTGCCGACCGCCAAGACGGATATTCAACCATGTTGAATGCTTCCAGTCAAGTTGCCTGTCGTGAATCAGATGCGACTCGAATGGCCCGTTGAGCTTCTCGGGCGGCGGGCGCTCACGCAGCTTGAGGCCGCTGCTTTCTCTGCATCAGGGGTCCGGCTCGCCCTTGCCTTGATATGCCATCCCGAAATTGATGAGTTGGCGACTCTCCGGCGGCCTGCTGCCGTTCGCGCCTCGCGGGTTCCAACCCCAGATCGCAGGCCGTTCCGGAGGGGTCGTCGAGCTCGGCGGAACGAAATGGTGCGAGAGCGGAATCCGCATATTCAACTCCTTCATCGTACCGAACTCAGGCCATGACTCGCTCACGTGCCGATGCAAGCCCTTGCCGCGCATTTCGACAGGATCGAACGGCACCCAACCGGCTCCCGGCAGGTAGAACTCAGCCCAGCTCGCGAACTCAATTTTTCCTCGCCGCGGGTTGTCGAAAACGCCTTTGCGCTTGATCCCGACGACCGGCCGGGCCGGGATGTTCGCCGCACGCAGCATCGCCACACAAACGGCGACAAGGTCGTGCGGCGTGCCACCACCATTCGCCGCCGCCCACTTCGCACCGTTGATGTTCATTCCCGTCAGTACCTGCTGGCGGTCCCTGAACTCACCAGCGTCTTCGATCTGCACCGACTGAAGCACCTGCCTCACCAACTCCTTGGCGACGTAGTACGGCGGCACCTCCTTGGCCCGTCCTTTCGTGATCCGCTCGACCGCCGCGATGAACTGAGGATCGTCCGACTCGATGTAGACATCAGGCCGAAGCCCATCTCGCACTTCCTCCGGCCACTCTTCGGGCCAGGCAATCTCAGCCGCCATGGCATCATTGATTCGACTTGACCAGACCTCGGTGCGATAGGCGACCTTCCAGCGGAAGCGATCGGACTGGAAGTTCGGGATCGGCAGAACGACCCGATACGCATTGAACGGCTGCTTGTCCTCGATGCGCATTCGTTCGTTGACGCCGAGATCTTCGAAGGTGTCAAGCCACAGTTCCGCCCGAATCGATTCATGCGCCGCACTGCTGAACGTGCTTTGAAGAATCACAGGCAGCACCACTTCAGCGTTCTCAAAGTTGTATGGGATGCGCTCGCCCGGGTTGTGTACATGATGCCGCGGTGTCCGGTAGGTATAGGTTTCCACCTCCATATGGACATCGAACAGGCGCGGATCATATCGGTCCAATGGGCCTATTGGCGGCCGCCCCGACGGCGGGGTCAGAGCGGCTGTTGCTGCAAGCACAAGGGTGGAGAAGGTCATCAACATGGCAGTGTTCCCTTCATCAAGGCAGATGATAGGCGGCGATTCCGCATGGACCGCGAGGATTGGGCGTGGGTTCTTCAAACGCTCGATTCTTCGGGCGATCACTCCCGTCGGAATCTGTAAAGCTCCCGCATTCCCTTGCAGCCATGGTTTTCTATCCTCCACCCGCTCACCGTCTCATTCAGACCATCCCACTTGCCCCGCATTCGCGGGCTGTTATCATGTCCGATTCGCAATCCGCTTACCGAAGGATCTGGGCACGCCGTTGATCGGCCAACCCATTTCCGCTCCCGATACGTAATCGAGGGGCAGGTAAGCGCAAGAGAAGGAGTTTACATCGATGGTTGTTCTTCGTTTAAAGAGGATGGGGCGCAAGCACAGCCCGTTCTACCGTTTGGGCGCGATGGACAAGCGTGCACCGCGTGACGGTCGCGTCCTTGAGGAGTTGGGCTGGTATGATCCGGCCGCCCCGGAAGAGAAGCAGATGAGTTTCAATGCCGAGCGCATCGACTACTGGCTCAGTGTCGGCGCCCAGCCAAGTGAGACTGTTCGAAGTCTGCTGCGCAAGGCAGGCATTGATCCCAAGCCGGGCAAGCGCATCGCCGCAACCGAGCCGGCATGAGCCGGGACTGTTAAGCCCGCATTGGCGCCATGCGCATTGACGTGCTCACCCTCTTTCCTGAGATGTTCGCGCCAGTGCTCAACGCGAGCATTACGGGTCGGGCGGCTGAGGCGGGTTTAGTCTGCTATCACCTCCACAACATCCGCGACTGGGCCGACAACAAGCACCGCAAGGTCGACGATCGACCGTTCGGTGGCGGGCCGGGGATGGTGATGATGTGCCAGCCGCTCTACGACGCAGTTATTGCTGCCGAGAAGCAGGATGATCGCCCGGCGACGCGCGTGCTGTTGACACCGCAGGGCGAATTGCTGAAGCAGGATCGGGTCGAGCAATTGGCGTCGATGCCACGGCTCCTGCTGATCGCGGGGCACTACGAGGGCATCGACGAACGTGTCGTCGATGAGCTGTCGCCGATTGAGCTGAGCGTGGGCGATTACGTGCTTTCGGGTGGCGAGATCCCTGCAATGCTCTTGATTGACGCGGTAGTCCGGCTGTTGCCGGGCGCACTCGGCCATGCCGACTCCGCTGCCCAGGATTCCTTTGCCCCGCAGGGCGTTGAAGGAAGGCGACTGCTCGATTGCCCGCACTACACCCGGCCGCGTGAGTGGCGCGGCCGTGCGGTGCCTGAAGTGCTCATGTCAGGCGACCACGGAGCCGTCGAACGCTGGAGAGCCGAGCAAATGCTCAGCCGGACAAGACTCAGGCGACCGGACCTGATATAATGACCGCTTCCGCGCCTCAGCCGCTTGGGAACCGATCCGCGCTCGCGGGCGGCCTCAGACGATTGCGGCAGCATACAACCACCCTCGGCAAATGAAGCGATCACTTCATCCCTGTCGCTCAAGAAAACACAGAACAAGACCGCCATGAACACCACCCAAGTGCTTGAATCCGTCGTAGGCGACCAACTCAAGTCAGCCGATTCCTTCCCTGAGTTCACGATCGGCGACACGTTGAACGTGCATGTACGCATCATCGAGGGTGAGAAAGAGCGCATCCAGGTGTTCCAGGGCGTTTTGATCGGGACGAAGGGGCGCGGCATCAACAAGACAATCACCGTCCGTCGCATTGTCGCCAACGAAGGCGTCGAGCGCGTCTTCCCACTGCACTCACCACGCATCGCACAGATCGAAGTGGTGCGTCGCGGCGATGCCAGGCGCGCCAAGCTGTACTACCTGCGCGAGCGCACCGGCAAGAGCCGTCGCCTTCGCGATCAGCGTCGCGGCCTGCAGCACGCTGAATCGCAACAGTCGTAGGGCGTTCATCCCTTCTCATTGACTTGGACAATGAACCGCACTGCGAAGGCGCGCGGACTGGCTTCATCTGCGCCAGCGCCGCCGCGGCGGGAACTGCGCGACGTAACTCTTCGCTTCAGAAACTCCAGATCATCGGGGCAAGCAGGATCGTGATCGTCATGATGATGATGTTCAGCGGCAAGCCAATACGCATGTAGTCGGTGAAGCGATAGCCGCCCGGGCCGTACACCATGAGATTCGTTTGATAGCCGATCGGCGTTGAAAAGCTCGCTGACGCAGCGATCATGATGGCAATTGCGAACGGCAAGAGATCAACCCCCATCGTTTGCGCAGCCGCCTGCGCAATCGGCAATACCAGAACCGCAGCCGCATTATTGGTGATGACCTCCGTGAAGATGTTCGTCACAAGGTACACCATCAAGAGCATGAGCCATGGATTGCCGTGAACAAGGTCGATCAAGGTCTGCGCGACGGCCGTGGCCGCGCCGGACTGGTGCATCGCACTGCCGATGCCTAGTGCAGCACCAATCACCATCAAAACGCGCCACTCAATGCGCTGCCGCGCCTGCGTTGCGGATGTGCAGCGGGTCGCGACCATCAGGCCTGCTGCGAGTAGCGCTGCATTCAACATGGACAGCCAGCCAGTCGCTGCCGCCAACACCATCGCGAACAATATCCCGATCGCCACCCATGCTTTCTCATGCCGGATCGGATTCGATCCTGCGATGCTGGAGACAAGAAAAAAGTCTTGACTGTTGCGATGCTGATCGATGAAGCGCGGATGTGTTTCGATAAGCAAAGTGTCGCCCGCCTCCAGAACAATATCGCCGATCTTTATACCGGTCAGCCGCTTGCCGCTGCGATGCACGGCGATCACTACTGCGTTGTAATTCGTTCGGAACCGGCCTTCCTTGATGCTCTTGCCAATGAGCGGACACGACGGGCTGACGACTGCTTCAACCAGAATGCGATTGCGGCGGGGGTCGCTCAATTTGAAAACCTGATGCGTGGCAGGAACGAGTCCGCGCGTTCGTTGAAGGTCAACAACAGTGTCCACCACTCCAACGAAGATGAGGCGATCGTTACCATGAAGCAGGACCTCGGGGCCGACCGCCACCAGTCGCTCGCCGTCTCGCTCGATCTCCATGAGATATGCGCCGGGAAGATTACGTAGCCCCGCTTCTTCGATCGTCTTGCCGTCGATCGCACTGCCGGGCTCGACGAGCATTTCCACGGTGTATCGCCGAGGATCTTCGACTTCAACGCGAGGTGTGGCGCGGTCGGGCAACAGGCGCTTCGAGGCGAGCAACACGTAGGTCAGTGCAGCGAGCGTAATCGGAACCCCCACCGCTGCGATCGTAAACATGCCCAGCTGATTGCGCACCGGCTCATCCAACATGCCGAACACGACCAAATTTGTGCTTGTGCCGATCAACGTGCATGTGCCTCCCACAATTGCTGCGTAACTGAGCGGAATGAACAGTTTCGAGGCACTGAACTGAAAGCGTTTGGAGAGGTCGCTGACAACAGGCATCATCATCGCGACCACCGGCGTGTTGTTGAGGAACGCCGAGAGACCTGCCACTGGCAACATCAACCGTGCCTGGGCTGCGGTAACCGACTTCGGGCGGCCCATGATCGGCCCTGCGATCATCTGAACTGCGCCCGTTTGCACCAGTCCGGCCGTGACCACGTACAGGACTGCCACAGTAATCAGTCCATCGTTGCCAAAGCCGCGCACAGCATCGGTCGGAGTCGGCAGCAGATCGCTCCGCAACATGCTGCCGATCGTCATCAGAATAGTCAGCCCGCCAAGCAAGATGACCTCCGGCCCGGCCATATTCCGCGCAAGCGCCACAATCATCAAGACGATGACAATGATGGTGATCCACGCTTCAGCCGGCATGTGCGTCCACCTTATAGCGGCCTATGCGCTCGACTCGTCTCCAAGTCCGAGCGCCCCAATAGCTGCGATGATCCTGTGATGGACGAGCGGCGTCGCGCACACGATGCCCCGATTCGCTTCCAATCCGACGCCGCGGCCGAAATCAAGTGGTTCGCCCGTAATGTCGCTAACAATCGCCCCCGCTTCGGTTGCGATGATCGCCCCCGCCGCATGATCCCAGATCCTCTCAACATATCCACGCTTCGTTGGAAGGCGAAGGTAAGCATCCGCTTGTCCGCGCGCGACCACAGCATACTTGCATTGACTATCCAATCGAACTGGATCACCACGTTCGCCCATGTGATCCAATATCCGCTGCGTGTCATCCTGCTTGCTGTGGCTCGCTTCGACCGATTCACAGGTGCGAATAGCCGATGGTGATGGCGACACGGTAATCCGGGACGCCGTTGAAGTCGGATCGCCTCCATCTGGATCGATCTGCCACGCTCCGCGGCCGCGCAGCGCTACATAGATGGTGCCGCTGCCGTCCGCAACATCCAGTGGCGCGGTCTTATCGAGCGGCAGGTTCGGACAACCCATAACGCCAAAGACTACGCGGCCGCCTTCGATTCGCGCCAATGCGATGGCGTACTGCTGTCCGCGCAAAAATCCCTTCGTCCCATCGACAGGATCAAGCGCCCAATATGCATCACCGCTGGCATCATGATCGCATGCATCGATCGCGGCAAGGACATCGTCAACCGTTACGGCCGATCGAAACTCACGCACGGCTTCAACCACGGCATCACGCACCGCCTGCTGAGAGGTCTCACGTAGTGCCCCTGCCGATTCTTCGCCCACAATCCTCAGTGGCGATTCTGTTCCCGCCAGGCCCATATGCACAGCTGCCTGCACTGCAAAGTCCGCCACCGTCACCGGGCTTCGATCGTCCTTCGTGATTCTGCGAACACTTTCCAAGTCTTGCTGCACACGCCGCGCAATGCGACAGGCCGCCTTGACCGTTTCAACAGCCGATAACAACAGCGGATGGTCGCTGGGAAACGCGCCTTGGGAGACATTTGGCAATCGCTCAACGGATGACATGGTGTACCCTACTGATCGGTCAGTTCGGGGGTTCGGCTGGATCGGATATGGCAGTGATTGGGGGAAAGTTGCAGTGTGGAGCTCATCGTCACACGTGCATCCTCACTGCGGCATTGCTTCCACCGCCTCAAGAACCAACTCCCTCGCCTCATCGAGATTGACCTTCAGCCGCGCGCCCGCCGCATGGACATGGCCGCCTCCACCGAAATTATGTGCCAGTGCGTTGACATCGACGAAACCCTCAGCCACGCCCGGTGCAGCCGGCTTGGAACGAAAACTGATCTTCGTCACGTTCGGCTCATGCTGCGCTAGAAGAATGGAGACGCGGACATCACCGACAATCAGCGGCGCGTTGACAAGCCCTGTCAGGTCTTCGACGCTGGCGCCAGTCGTCTTGAAATCATCCGGCCCGATCGCCATGATTGCAACCGTGCCGCCGCATGCATACTGCAATGACGCCAGCGCCTTCGCTTCAAGCGCAAGTCGATGCGGCCGCTGCGTTTCCTCGATGATCTGATACAACCGCGACTTGTCAACGCCCGCCCCCAGCAGCCGGGCGGCATCGGTGAAGACCTCCTGCTGCGCGTTGTCGTAGCGGAACCATCCCGTATCAGTAGCAATGCCGATGAAGAGCGCCTCAGCCACACTCGACTGGCCGCCAGTGAGAGGCACTCCCAATTCGTCGCACAGTTTCAGAATGAGCTGACAGGTCGATGCTTTGTGCGGATTGACATGCCGGGACGGGGCGATGTCGCCGTCTCCGCGTGCGTGATGATCGATGATGATGAGACGATCGTAGTGCCGTTTGAGCCACTCCTGAACCGGTTCAAGCTGCGACCAGGCGCCGGTGTCCACGACTAGAGCGATGTCGTAATCGTTCCCTGGTGGATCCTCCTCGACTCGCCGGTAAGGCGTGTGGCCGGCAAGCGACAACAGGTTCGGTTCGGCCGGTCCACTCACGAAGATATCAACCTGCTTCTCAAGCGGTTCGATCGCGCGCTTCAGGGCGAGCATTGAGCCAAGCGCATCGCCGTCAACTTTTGTGTGTGCAAAGACAGCGATGCGCTCCGCCTCACGAACACGCTGGGCGATCTCTGTCAGAGAGGTGTTCGTGTCATAGGAGACCGTGGCCGGTTCATTCATGTGGCGGCAATCTTAGCAAACGTTCTCCACGCCATGCGACAGGTCGCACAACTGTCTTGTCCAGGCAATATCACGCCGGATCTGTTCGATCAAGGGCTCGACCGAATCAAAATGTAACTGATCGCGCACCCAGTGGCTGAACTTTACGCGCATCTGCCATCCGTATGCATCAAGCCGTCCATCGTAATCGAGCAGGTGAACTTCACAGCTGCGAGGATGCTCACCGAAGGTGGGTTTCGTGCCGATGCTGATGGCTGCTGCATGCAGGGCTCCATCGGGTGAAGTCGCAAACCCGGCATAGATGCCATCGGCCGGCAGAAGCAGCCCCCCGCCTCTGCTCCCGCCTTCCGCAAAGCCAAGATTGGCCGTGGGGACACCAAGCGTCCGTCCTCTTTGGTCGCCTTGGGTCACCTTCCCGAGAAGCTCGTAACACCGGCCGAGCACCAGCCGAGCATCGCGCACCCTCCCGTGGGAGATCAGCCAGCGCACCAATGAACTGGAGGCGCGGACGGCCGATTGATCGGACAACTCCACCTCAATCGGGTCGGCGACGATCACATCAAAGCCGTGCTCCACCCCCGCTTGGCGCAACGTCGCAACCGAACCAACTCGGCCGCGGCCGAAGCGAAAATCCGCTCCCTCAACAATGGCTGTTGGCGCATATGTTCTGACAAGCCACTCAACAAACTCCTCCGGAGACTGCGCCAGAAACTGCGTTGTCGGCTCCAGCCGCTCGACGACGTCCGCCCCCAGGTCACGCAGGTACTCCCCGCGCTGCTCTGAGGTGGTCAGGCGAGCCGGCTCGGCACCGGGCCGGAGAACTGAAATGGGGTGTGGATCGAAGTAGAGCGCGATGACCTGCCCTTGGGCTCCCGCCTTTGCTCTCGCGCAATCGAGAAGCGCAGCATGTCCTCGATGAACGCCGTCGAAGTTCCCGATCGTGAGAACCGTAGAAGCTGTCGCCTGCGATCCGGCCATAGGATTCGGCACGATAGCAGGCCGGACGTTCCTCCGGCTCTCAGAGCTCATAAGCTCTTGGCTTCGGCAGGTCGCAGAACCCAGCGAGCGGCGCGAATAAGCGCCTCGAACTCTTGATTGATCCGGCCGATATGGTATGAATAGCCGATGACAAAACACCTCTCAACGTCAACGTCTGGAACTCCTCCCTCCTCGGCAACTGAAGAGCCCGCCGAGCCGAGCCGCCAAGCCGCCAGTAACGGCGGCCTGAAGGACTTCGCCACGAGCAACGTCATTGACGAACTCGTCGGCTCATTTCGGCAGACGGCCGAGGAAGTCGTGCCGTGGTTTCTCTCGCAGATGCCGCGCATGTACTTTCAGGATACGAATGCGGAGACACAACTCTCGCACCTGCGTGCCATGATCTCCGCCAAGGCGTCAGGACGCCCCTTGGAACTGACGCTCCGTAGTGAGGACGGCTCCGAGTGGACCGCGATTCGGCCACTCGACTACCCCGGGGTTCTTGCTGAGATCGTTCACGAACTGCCGCACGAGCGGCCATTGCGTTCAGCAAAGATTCACACCGCCGGCGACGGGACACTGGTACTCGACACGTTCGTCTTCGGCGAGGCGCCGATGTTCGACGAGAACGATCCGGCCCAGCGCAGTAAAGCCGAGCAGATCGTCAAGTGGGCCAAGAGCGCTGTTCCCGACTTTCCGGAAGAAGAAATACTCGACCATTGCAGGCGATGCCAGGCAGAATATCTCCTGACGGTCACGCCGCTGCGCTTTTACCGCAACTGGCAACTCTACAAACGCGTCGCCGGCACTGATGGCTCGGCGGTGCATCTCGAATCAGAGTCCGACCCGAACCAGGGCAGGGTAACTGTGGTTGTCGGCAACGCCACGCAGCGCGTGATGTTTGAGCGCATTGCGACGCGGTTGGCTCGATCGTCGCTCAACATCCACCGCGCTTATCTCGACGTCATCAATGATGCGCCCAACGGCATGATTGGCTTGCTCGGCTTCGTCGTCTCTGTTCCGATGGCGGAAGGCGCGGGCCCGATCGATCCTCAGAGCGAACTCTGGCGATTCCTGGAACGTGATCTGCTGCGCAATAAGTGGCTTGACAACCGCACGCTGGAACTCGCTTACCGTCATGATGAACTTGATTGCGATCATGCGGAAATCATCACTTGCTTCGCTGACCTTGCGCACCAGGTGCTCGTCAAGATGAACCCCTATGCGTTCAGTCCGGACCGCATTCTGCGGCTCATCGAACGCAATTTGCAGCAGTCGCTGGCAATCACGGACCTTTTCCTCGATCGCTTCAACCCTGAACAGCCGCTTGATGATGATGCGTTCGAACGGCGGTGCGAGGGCATTCGAGCAGACATCAAGGAACGAGTTGATCTCGAGGACGCCCGGACGGTCCTGCTCAAGATTCTTGAGGCCGTCGGATCGGTGCTGCGCACAAACGTCTACCTTCATGACCGTTATGGGCTGGCGCTGCGGCTTGATCCGGTGTTTCTCGCTACCGAGGAGCGTCCGGAGATTCCCTTCGGCGTGTTCTTCGTTCACGGCCGCGGCTTCAACGGCTTCCATGTCCGCTTCCGAGACATTGCGCGCGGCGGCGTCCGAGCCGTCTGCCCGCGCGGCGCGGATCAGTTTGCCCGCGAAACCGAGCGTCTCTATGACGAGGCCTACTCGCTCGCCTTCGCCCAGCAACTCAAGAACAAGGACATCCCCGAAGGCGGCGCCAAGGGAACCATTCTCGTCGCAGACGGCGCGCGCCTCGCACGCTCCGTCAAGGGCTTTGTCGATTGCCTCCTCGACCTCATCAGCCCTGATCCTGAAACAAAGAAGCGCATCATCAATCACGGCGCCAATGGCAACGGCGAACTGCTCTACCTCGGACCGGATGAGAACATTACGCCCCAACTCATCGAGTGGATCGTCGATCGCGCGCAGCGGCGCGGCTACCCAGTGCCCAACGCGCTCATGAGCTCCAAGCCAGGCGCGGGCATCAACCACAAGCAGTACGGCGTCACCAGTGAGGGCGTGGCCGTGTTCCTTGATGTCGGTCTCCGTGCGATCGGCATCGATCCGCGCAACGAACCGTTCACCATCAAGATCACCGGCGGACCGGATGGCGACGTCGCAGGCAACGGCCTGCGCATCCTGCATCGTGAGTACGGCGAGAATGCGAAGGTCGTCGGCATCGCTGATGGCAGCGGCTCGGCTGAGGATCCGGATGGCCTTGATCATGGGGAACTCATGCGCCTCTTCGGTCTCGCTCTGCCGATCGCGCACTTCGATCCCTCCAAGCTCGGGCCGCGCGGCCGAATCGTCTCGCTGAACGAACCAGACGGTGTGCGCCTGCGCAACACGATGCACAACCGCGTCATCGCTGACGCTTTCATGCCGTGCGGCGGCAGGCCCAACACCATCCATGCAGGCAACTGGCGCGACTTCCTGACCAAGGACGGAACGCCATCCAGCCGCCTCATCGTCGAAGGCGCCAATATCTTCATCACACCCGATGCGCGAACGCAACTCTCCGATTGCGGCGCGCTCATCATCAAGGACTCTTCCGCCAACAAGTGTGGTGTGATCTGCTCAAGCTACGAGATCATTGCGTGCATGATTCTCAGTGATGAGGAGTTTCTTGAGATCAAGGAACGTTACGTCGAGCAGGTGCTGGAGAAACTGCGATTGCTGGCCCGGCGTGAAGCGGAACTGCTCATGCGCGTCCACCGCCACCAGCCACACGTTCCGCTGCCGGAAGTCAGCATACGACTTTCGCGCGTGATGATCCGCACGGCTGACGCCATTGAGCAGGCGATCGACAACGTGCTTGGCGGAATGGCGGGTGCGGCTGAGGATGCGAACCTCCTGCGCCAGGTGGTCCTCGATCACCTTCCGCCTGTGCTTGTCGAGAAGGCCGGCGACAAACTCTGGACCAAACTGCCGCGGCGCTACGTCAAATGGATCATGGCGAAGTCGCTGGCCGCGCGCATCGTCTATCGCGAAGGTCTGGCTTATCTGGAGTCGATGCCCGTCGCCGCCATTGCGGAACTTGCCCTGCGCTATGTGCGCATGGAGCAGGAGCGCAAGCGACTGGTCGATCAACTCACCGGAGCTGCCATCCCCGAAGGCGAACGCATCGCGGCCTTGCTCGAACGCTCCGGCTTCCTGCCCACACTCGGCGAGGATTGACTGCCACGCACCGACCCGCCTTTGATCGGCTGCGCGCACTGATGAGTATGATGCATCAGCCGCGCAGCCGATCAGAGAGGGTCTTCCATGTTGAACAGTGCTCCAAGCCAGTTCCTGGCAACTATCGCGGTAGCAGCCGTGACCGTTGCGTCACCAGCGATCGCGCAGCAGGATGATCCTGATAACGCTGCGACCTGGTATCAGCAGGCGATGGAGCAGATGGCAAGTCTGTCGCCTGAGACGCTCAACCTCGTCACCGCTTACGACTTCTCACAGGCGCCGACGCCGCAATTGCGCGAAGCCATCGCACAAGCGATGCCCGTATTGGAGTTGTTTGACCAGGGCACGCGCCGACAGGTTGCTGACTTCGGTCTCGATTACAGCCAGGGTCTTGAACTCACATTGCCGCACTTGTCGAAGTTGCGCCAGATCGCTCGTGCCGCCAACACGGCCGCCATGCTTCATCTGCACGACGGCGACCCGGCCGGCGCTGCCGCGCTCATGGGCCCGATGTACCGTGCATCTGCTCACTTCGGCCACGACGAAACGCTCATCAGCACCCTTGTCGGGCAGGCGGTCTTTGCTCTGTCTGATAAAGCCGTGCAACATGCCGTCGATCGCGCGCAGTTCACCAACAGTGAAGCGGCAACGCTGTTGAGAGACGTCGAAGCCATGGCCACAGCCGCCGACCCCTTCAACATGATCGGCGCGATGGAACGGGAGGGCGACATGATTACCGGCTGGCTGAGCACCATGCGCGATGACCCAGAGGAGCGGCGGCGCGTCACCGACCTCATTGGTGAGGACGGCAATAATGATTGGCTCGAAGAAGTGATCGCAATGCCGGCAGACGAGTTCGACCAGGCAGTGACGCAGTTAGCGCATGTCATGGACCGCGCCGTCGATATCCTTGCGATCGCTGACCCGGAACGCGATAAAGCCGAGATGGCCATACTTGAAGCGGAGATCGAAGCAGGTGAGCATGGGCCGCTCATGGAACTGGCGCCCGCGATGGGAAAACTGCTTGAGCGCAAGCTTCACGTCGAAGAAATGCTTGCCCAGCGCGTCGAATCGCTTCGAACGCTCGCTTCCGGCGAGGTTGATCCCATTGATCTGGCCAATGCTGCGGTCTGGTACCTGCGCGCCTTCGAGAAGATCGAAGCCCAGGAGCCGCCCGACCTTCAGTTGTTGCGGAACTTCAAGGCGGGCGCGGACCGAGAACCTGCCGAGATCAGCGATGAACTGAACGCAAGACTCGGGCAGTGGCGAGAAATCATCGATCTCCTGCGCGAAGCATCGGCCATTCCTCGCTGCGACTTTTCGATCGTCACAACACACTTCACCGCCCTTGCCCCGGCCTACGCCGGCTCCATGCGCGATGCGCTGCGGCTGATTCATGCCGATGCGATGCGATCGCTCGATCAAGGCGAAACGTCAGCATCAGCGGAGCGGCTTGCGGTCGGCTATCGCATGATTGCGCACTTCAGCAGCGATCCATACCTCGTCTGCTCCATGCTTTCGCATCGAGCATTTCTTGATCTGCACGAGCACCTGCGCCCATTGCTCGAAGCCGGCCTGACTGATGATTCGGTCGAGAAACTTCTGGATGCACTTGCTCAATTGACTTGGAGCGATCCTCTTGGTTACATCGCTGCGCAGCAGGCGGCTCTCGACAATCTTCGTCGCGCCGCTGCCCAGTATGACCGCCGCGCCGTGTTGGCCGAGCACGAATGGCTGGCCGATGCGCCTGACCTCATCCATGCGTTCGCCACGGTCGATCGCCTCGTACCACGACGAACCAACGTGCAGGTCATCGACCAAGCCGATGATAATGAACTACTCTATTACGCTGCAGTGATGAGGTATTTCTATCAGCCGCATCTTGAAGGCCCCGATGAAAGCACGATCGAGGCCGCGGCAGAAGAAGAGCGCGCCGCATGGGCCGTGCTTGATGATGTCTTCAACCTCGACGAGTTGATGGCCACCTGGCGCGAAGCGCCGCAAACCTTCGGCGAGCGCTGGCGGATGCACCGCTCCGGCGCGCTGCATGACCTTCGCGTCCGCAACATCATCGCCTTCCCTGAGGCCCGGCAGCGCGCCCGCACCGATCTCCACGCCACGGACCGACTGTTGGTGAAGTCACTGAACGACGCCGTCAACCCATGACAACAGTCTCCGGGGCGGCAGATGATGGCCTTGGCCAGCCAAACATCAACCCCAATTGGCAAGAAGCATCAAGAGATCCGGCACACCGATGCCGTCGTCACCATTGAGGTCCGCTGGACAGCACTCGCCTTCCTCAACTGGACACGAACCCCAGTTCGCGAGGAGGACAAGCAAGTCAGGGACACCCACTGATCCGCTGCCCGTGAGGTCGCCGGGAACGCTGCTGAGTCCACCGAAGATGACAGAAATCTCGTTGGCGGTGCTGGAAACGGTCAACTGGTCACAGGTGTCGTCATCGGTCCATGATCCAACAATCTCGTCAGCCGCCAGCACGATAAACGCAGTGCCAGCGAACGGCTCAAACTTCGGCCCGACGAACACTTCGATCGAACCATCGAGTGATGCAAGGCCGTCAACTTCAACGAACGTTGTGAGGGGACCGTGAATGCTCCAGAAGGATGCTATGAAACTCCCGCCAGCGCTCTGGGTAAAGTTCCCGGCGATTTGCGAAACGTTGCGCGGCGCAAACACGCCATGGTTCACCAGGTCGCCTTCTATGGTCAACACGGAATATCGGTCAACGCTCAGAAGACCCTGATTCACAAGCCCCGCGCCGGCGATCTTCGCGATTCCGCTGCCGGGCGCTGTTTCGATCACGCCGGTCGGCCCGTTGGTAAAGAGCGTTTCGTTTGGAATGGTGAGATTCGCCCCGGCTCCAAGCGGCTCAAGACGAATGGTGCCCGCATTCACGAGCCCATCGGTTGTCGTGAGCGTTGCGGTCGAGGAATTGCCGCCGCCACGCACGACAAGACTCACGTTCGGGGAGTTCTGCTCAAGCAGCGTGCAGTCGTCGAGAAACACGGTCGATGGCGTGATCGCCGAGGCCGCCACCGAGATGTCCGCCTCGTCAAGAATGAACTCACCAGCGATCGATCCACCTGTGAAGACGAAGTTCGTTGAGGTCAATCGCCATTCACCAAGAACGTCGATCGAACCCTCGACTTGCTCGAACGTACCGCTGCCGGAGCTGCTCCACGAGACCCCCGTCGCAACCGAGATGTTCGCGAAGTTCTGAATTGTGCTGTTTGCGCCGTTCGGAGAGAGGGATCCATTCGTTCCGGCAAGTATCTGGCCGTGGTTGATGAAGTGCCCCGATCCGGACACAATGATCGAAGCAGATGAGCTGCCGGGTACTGACTGAATGAGTCCCGATTCTCCATTTGTGACGGTCGTATCAGGAGACACCGACAACGATGCGCTGCTCCCTTCGGGATCAAGAATGATCGTGCCGTTATTGACAAATCCGTCGGCGGCGGTCAGCGATGCGGAAGACGAATTCCCACCGCCCCCGGCGCGCAGGACGACCGCTGACGAATCATGCTGCTGAAGCGTGCAGTCGTCGAGAAAGACGGTTGATGGCGTGATTGCCGAGGCCGCCACCGAGATGTCCGCCTCGTCAAGAATGAACTCACCAGCGATCGATCCACCTGTGAAGACGAAGTTCGTTGAGGACAATCGCCATTCACCAAGAACGTCGATCGAACCCTCGACTTGCTCGAACGTGCCGGTGCCGGAACTGCTCCACGAGACCCCCTTCGCAACGGAGATATTCGCGAAGTTCTGAATTGTGCTGTTTGGGCCGTTCGGAGAGAGCGATCCATTCGTTCCGGCAAGTATCTGGCCGTGGTTGATGAAGTGCCCGGATCCGGACACAGTGATCGAAGCAGATGAGGTACCGGGTACCGACTGAATGAGTCCCGATTCTCCATTCGTGACGGTCGTCTCAGAAGTCACCGACAACGATGCGCTGCTGCCTTCGGGATCAAGAATGATCGTGCCGTTATTGACGAATCCGTCGGCGCCGGTCAGCGATGCGGAAGACGAATCGCCACCGCCCCGAGCCCGCAGGATGACCGTTGACGAATCGTGCTGTTGAAGCGTGCAGTCGTCGAGAATGACCGTTGCCGACTCCGTCGCCGTCTCTGTGACCCAAATGTCCGATTCGTCAAGTACGAATTCACCCGCGATCGATCCACCCGAATAAACGAAGTCAGCGGAAGACAATCGCCATTCACCAAGAACGTCGATCGAACCGCCGGCTTGTTCAAGCAACCCATTTCCTGACGAACTGATTGATACGCCGCTCTCAACGTGAATCGTGCCGGTGTTCACAAACGTGCCAGTGATATTCATCGAAGAGCCACCGAGACTCGCCAGGAATTGCACCTGACCGGTTGGCGCATTGGTGAAGACTGTTCCATTCGGGATGGAAAGAGTCGATGAAGTAGTACTGATCGACTGGAGCCGAATGACCCCGGCATTGACAGCGTCCGGACCGGCGGACAACGTCGCCGATGATGTCTGCGCGTTGCCCTGCACCCACAGCGTAACGTTCGGCGATTCATTGCCGATCAAGGTGCATTGGTCCCAGAGGCCCAACGTCGATGGCGCAGTGACCGTGTCAGCCACTTCAACATCCGTATCATCGACTCGAACGAGCCCTTCGAGTTCACCGCCGGTAAAGTGGAAGTAGCCATTCTGGAGTCGAAATTCGCCGGCACCGGCAATGAGGCCATCCGCCTGATGCAGCGTGCCGTTGGTCATGGTAAGTTCAGTGTTGGGCGCAACCTCGATCACACCCTCATTGATCAACGTGCCGCCCCCACTGATAACGCGGTTCCCGCCCATGCCCGGCACTGCAAGAATTGTGCCGGTGCTCAGATTGGTCAACATCCCGTCCGAATGAAGAGAAATGGTGGAGGTCTGCGCAGCGTCAAGGTCTTCAAGACGAATGATGCCGCCGTTGGCCGCCTCGGTTGCCACGGTGAGTGTTGCCGCAAGGGTCTGGCTGTTCCCCTGCACCCGAAGCGTCTGGCCGGGACTGCTCTCTCCTTCAAAGTTGCAATTATCCGTCAGAATGAACTCGACTGGAGCGACTGCGGACCCCGCAATGTACAGCGCGGCATCGTCGAGTACGGGTTCAGCGTTAAGAACGCCGCCGATGAACTCAAACCGACCGTTGGTGAATGTCATCTCTCCAGTCACGGTCAATTGACCGCCCTCCAGACGCAGGACCGCGCTGCCGGACGTGAGAGTGAGTGAAGCAACTTCAGTCGATCCAGTCGAATGCACAATCGTCGCCGATGTGCTGAGTTGCACGTGATCCTCCGGACCAGGAATCTGATCCGTGCTCCAGTTTGCGGCATCATGCCAGGAATCGGTCTTCCCCTCGCCGTCCCAAGTCACCTGACCGGCTGAAACGATGGCCGAACAGCACAACGTCAGAATGAGCGCAGCGGCAGCGCAGCGAATTTCTGATTGCTCCTTCTTATGCACTTCTTGACTCCTTCTCACTTCTCCCAATGATCAACAACCGAAGATGTTCGATCGCATATGAGCAATCGTACCACGATGGTGCCTGTCACCGTAATGGAATTACGGCATCGAGTCAACCGCAGAGTTAGGAAATCATCGAGCGTGTACGGCCATCGGCAAGAAGCCGTCACGACGGCTTACACATGTCGAACGGCTACGCTCCACCCAGAAACTGCCTCGCCACCTTCCACACCGGCCCTGCGCCCATGATGACGACGAGGTCACCCGGCCGGCAGATGACTTCGAGCTGCTCGACGATCGCCTCGAACGGATACAGGTGCATGGCGGTGATGCCGCGCTGCCGAAGACGATCGACGAGATCGGCTGCACTCACCTTCGTCTTCTCAATCTCAGAATCGCGCACAAAGTAAATGTGCGGCACGATCACTATGTCCGCACTCGAAAAACTCTGCGCAAATTCCTCCAGCAGAAAGCGCGTCCGGCTGTGCTGGTGCGGCTGAAAGACGCAGATGAGGCGGGGGCTATCGGCTGCCGGCTGTCGGCTGTCGGCCAGTCCGGTTGAAAGGCAATCATCGGCAGCACCTGTGGACTTGTGGACCTGTGGACTTGTGGACTTGTGGACCTGTGGACTTGTG
>CAZFZT010000017.1:0-43742 GCA_964523675.1 uncultured Isosphaeraceae bacterium | reverse complement strand
TCCAGCGTCTCATCGAGACCGATCGTTACCACATCAGCGATCATCACGTTGCGCAAGGTGAGCATGGCGTGTCTCCATGACCGTTATCGGCTAGATCCGCACGACTATTTCGCGCACCCGCATGACCACTGATTGCCGCAAGACTACCCGCCAACTGCAGGCAGCGTGACTGCGGCTTATCGGCCGGTATCGTCCCGGTCCGAAGAAGGCGTGACCTCATTGAGCTATGAAACCGTCGATCAAGCCACGGCCCGCGTCTGCGGCGCCTCGACTGCCCGGCAGCACTCTGCAAGCAATCGCACCCGATCCTCAACTTCCTGGCGGTCTTCCTGGTCGCTAGACATCTCCGCTCTGTCCATGCTTACAAGCACGTTCATGGCCGCCACGGAGAGATCCTGAAATCCATACCCAATGCCCGAGCCCCTCATCCAGCAGCACATGGCCCGCACATCCATCATGGCGTTTTCATGCAGCGCAACCTCAAGACGATCAGCCACTCGATGGGCGGAATCAACGAACCGCGCGATCAGCGCTGCCATACCAGGCGATTGCTCTGCGGTGCTTCGACCAGTCAACCGCGGCGCCTCACCCAGCAACGTGCGGAGCTGAGCGATGAGCAGTTCGATCGAGAACGGCTTACCCAGCACTGTCGATGCGCCGGACCGCCGCGCCTCACTCACCGCATTGACATCAGTCTCCGCCAGCAACATCACAATCGGCACGTCCGGCAGCATCGAATGGATCGAGGACACAGCGTGCAGGCCATGCTCCGCCGTGGGGTGCAGGCCGACCAGAACCAGATGCGGTTTCAGCCGCACTGCAAGATCGATCGCAGCCCCGGATGTGGCAGCGGCATGGGTGCTGATCGAAACTGCCCTGAGTTGATGCTCAAGCAACAGCCGATCGGGCTCAAAGGAATCGACGATCAGAACCGACCAGGTCTGGGTGAACGGCGGCAGCGGAGCATTGTCCTGACCGGCCGCATTGTCTGTTGACTCTCCGCTGGAGACGAACCGTTTCACATCTAACGGTTGTGGAAACCAGATACCGAGTTGATGGCAGTATCCGGAAATCAGTTCGCAATGCCGCACAATCCCACTGCATACAAGCGGGTGACCTTCACTGTCACGCAGGATTACGCTGCACTTGGAGGAGGGATGAACGTAGCCGCCGTGCAGCACGCTCATGCCATGCCGGGAGAGGTTCCTTCCGAAGACAAGGAAACAGCTCTGCCCGCCGCTTGGATGTTCGATGCAGAGCGGAATGTCGGAAACAGGGAACGGATAGCGCATCCAGGCGCGCTTCGACACCGCAGGGCTTGAGCGACGGTTGAGGTCGTCAAGCAGTTTCCGGCGTTCGTGCTCGGAGAGTTCTAAGAATCGGCGGAATCGTGAGTCAGTCATGGACGGCACATCGGTTGCCGGTGCGATAATGTGGCCTCGACTTCCCGGACCGACGAAAAATCGCGTCGCCGAATGCTTATCGATCCAGACCCCCGTCAGCTTGAGTGAATCGGCTGCAGCAGCCCCTGATGCCGTATTCGCCTCTTTTTCCAGCACCGTTCCCCGCCCCGCAACTACGCATGCCTGCCTCGTCAGCGATCCACATCCTCGATTTGAAGCACCTGGGCCAGCCACAGTCGATCGCGGCTTTCCTCATCAAGGGGCCGCGCGGCCGTGGCGAAGGCGCTGTCCTGATCGAGACGGGCCCGGGGTCAACCTACAAGAACCTGCTGGCAGAACTGGAGCGGCATCGCATAGGCCCCGCAGATCTCCGCGCGGTGCTTCTGACGCACATTCATCTCGATCACGCCGGGGCCGCAGGCCACCTCGCAGCCGAGCCATCCTTCGAGGGACGGATCTACGTTCACGGGTTCGGTGCGCACCACCTGATTGATCCGTCCCGCCTACTGCGAAGCGCCAACCGAATCTATGGCTCGCAGATGGACCGATTGTGGGGCACGCTACTGCCGATTCCCGAAGATCGGGTGGTGCCGCTTCAGGATGGCGACGCGATCGATGCAGCAGGGCTCCACTTCACAGCCATCGAGTCGCCCGGCCATGCGCGCCATCACTGCTGTTTTGCCCTGCGGTCGCCGATCGAATCCGTCTGTTTCACCGGCGATGTCGCTGGCATGGTGGTGCCGCAGCATCACAGCAACGAGCCGCGCAACGCACTGGAGCGTTTCATCAACCTGCCTACGCCGCCGCCTGAGTTCGACCTCACGCAATGGACCACCTCGATCGATCGCATTGATCGAGAGCAATTTCACGCCCTCTATTTGACGCATTTTGGCAGGGTCGAGAATCCGCAGAACCATCTTGCAGCGGTGCGCCATTCGCTTGAAGCGCACAGCTCATTTATCTCCGACCGATTGCGTATGAAGCCGCAGGAGATGGAGCTGGCCAATTTTGAATCGTCAATCTTTGATGAGTATCGAGATTGGGTGCGCGAGAACGCCCGAATAGCAGGGGTGCCGGCCGACTTGGTGGACCGATTTGTCACCGACACGTTGCTTCAGATGAATATCACAGGCATCGTGCGTTATCTGACCCAAACAACCTGAAGTCTTCAAAGTACCGGTTTTGCGCTTTTCTGTGCGAATCGGTTTGCGTATAGCCCGAGATCGGCTATGTTTTGTGCTGTGGAGGCCAGCGGGACCGCCGCGCGCCGGGTGCGCGAGCGGCTATCTCTGCAGATGCCTGCCGTGATGCAGGCCGCCGCCACTCCTTTGCCCGAACACCGCTCCCAGGACCGCCCCCCTGCCCAGAACGAACCCCAGAATGAAAAGGAGTTCTCAGATGAAGTTCCGCTTAGCCGCCTGTGCCCTCTGCACCGCCTCATTTGCGCTTACAACCGGCGCCTTGGCCCAGACCGGAGTCGAGCCGATTGCCAAACAGCAAATTCTCTCCGGGGCGCAGGTCAACCGGCCTGTCTTCGTCACCCATGCGCCGGGCGACCACAGCCGCATCTTCATCGTGGAGCAGAAACCCACCACCACGCAGGGGCGCATTCGTGTTTACGACCTTCTGAACCAGCAGCTCCTCAGCACGCCGTTCATCACGATCACCGGCATTACCGGCTCAGGCAATGAGCAAGGACTTCTCGGCTTGGCGTTCCACCCGAACTACGCGGAGAACGGTTACTTCTACGTCTATTTCACGCAAGGATCCAGTTCCTTCGTGCGCCGCTACACCGTGTCGCAGGACGACCCGAATGTGGCTGACACCTCCACTGCGAAGACGATCATCACCATTCCCCAGAACGCCAGCAATCACAACGGCGGCTGGATTGCGTTCGGACTCGATGGGTATCTGTATATCGCAACCGGCGATGGCGGCGGCGGCGGCGATCCGAACAACTTCGCACAAAACCTGGCGGACCTTCGCGGCAAGATCCTCCGGATCGATGTCAATGTCCCTGTTGATACACAGGGTTACCTGATCCCTTCGAACAACCCGTTTGTGGGGCAGGGCGGCGTGCGACGTGAGATCTGGGCGTACGGCTTGCGCAACCCATGGCGAAACTCGTTTGACCGTCTGACCGGCGACCTGTACATCGGTGATGTCGGCCAGAACACACGCGAAGAGGTCAGCTTCCAGCACGCGGACTCCACCGGCGGTGAGAACTACGGCTGGAAGTGCTACGAAGGCAACAACTCATTCTCGCCCGGCAACTGCCCCGGCAACCCCGCCCTCTCCTGGCCGTTCCACACGTACAACTGGTCCGGCGGGTACTCCGTCATCGGCGGGTACGTTTATCGTGGCTGCGCGATCCCGACGCTTGATGGCACTTACTTCTTCGCCAACCTGAGCAACGGCAACGTGTGGTCGCTCAAGTACAACCGCGACAATCAACCGGCGCCCAGTTCAAGCCCTCCGCCCTCACATCCTGTGAGCGACTTCACCACCCAAACCGCACTTGGCGCTGGCATCAGCAATATCACATCGTTCGGCGAAGACGCGGCCGGTGAGATCTACATCACCACGCTCAGCAGCGGCGTTCACAAGATCGTTCCGCAAACACCAACTATTTCCTTTGCCGACCTCGATTGCAACGGCTCCGTGGGCGTGCCGGACCTGCTCGCGCTTCTTGCTGCCTGGGGTGATTGCTTCGGCTGTAAGGAAGACTTCGATGGAAGCGGTTCCGTCGGTGTGCCCGACCTGCTCGAGCTCCTGGCCGAATGGGGTTGAAACTGATTTCCCAGCTGCGGTTGTGACGATGAATTGACGGAAGTGAAGTTCTCCGCTCTCGACAAGATGACATGAATAGAAACCGCTAACCCCGAGGTGGGGAGGGATCATGATCACACGCTCGTGCACTGTCGCTTCCGGGGCATTGGTCGCGATCATCACCTTGGCTGTGCGTTCCGCTCCGATTCAAGCGGGCGAAACGCACACCGTGATTGTTCGCAACTTCGAGTTCGATCCGGCCCAGATTGAGGTGAAACCGGGCGACACAATTGAATGGGTCTGGGAAAGCGGCTTGCACACGGTGACCTCCGGCATCGGGTGCAGCGCGGACGGCGAATTGTTCGATGCGTTCGTCTTCATCGGCAACCCGCTCGTGGTGTGGGATGAAACGCTGAGTTGATCTATTTTTCGTACTCGCGCAGGTAGCCGATGAACTCACGGCGGTGTTCTTCTTCATCGCCGAGCAGCTCGATCGCAAGATCCTGAGTCACGTAGTCGACGCCATCGCATGCTTCGATGAGCTTGCGATAACCTGCAATGGCGTCTTCCTCGGCGGCGATGACGCCTTCGATGACCGCTTTCACCTCCGTGGTGTCCTTGCGCGGCTGAAGCGATTTCTGATTCCATTTGAGCGACTGTGAACCGGGAACGACGCCGCCCAGCGTGTGGATGCGCTTGGCCAACTTCTGTGCGTGGCCGAGTTCCTCAGTGATGTCGCTCTCCAGCGACTCCTTGATGTGCTCGGCCCGAACGCCTTCCAGGTTCACCGAGTTCGCGAGGTAATTCATCACCGTCTCGATTTCGGAGTTGTAGCTCTCGATGAGCAGGTCGATGATTTCGTTGGTCTTCGTGTTGTTGGGCATGATTGATCCTTCATTGCGGCTTTACCGTCATGGTAGGCCGACCCCCGGCGTCGCTGCGCTGCGCCGCGGCTTGTGGGTTGATCTTCTCATCGAATGTGCTGTGATCTGGCCGTTGCCATCTATACTCTGCTCATGCGAGCGGTTGTGACCGGACAAATCGGAATGGACAAGAAGCCCTACCTTGAGGCGGTGGCCGAACTCGGCCGAGCGCGGGGCGGGAAAATCGAGATGTTTCACCTCGGCGATTTGATGTACCGCGAAGCGCCGGATGTGCGTCCCGGTCGGATTCTTGATCTGCCGCTCTCGCGCCTGACCGCGCTGCGCCGAGCTGCGTTCAAGGACATCATCGCCGAGACATCCCCGCCGGAGCAGCATCCGAATGTCATCGTCAATACACACGCCACCTTCCGCTGGCGGCATGGACTGTTCAGCGCGTTCGACTTTGACCTGATGCGCAAACTCCAGCCGAACATGCTCATCTGCCTGATGGACAACATCGAGATGGTGCATCATCGGCTGCACGCAGAGCATGACATCGATGCCACGCTTAAAGATTGCATGGTCTGGCGCGAAGAGGAAATCCTGGCGACGGAACTGCTCGCGCAAGCGCTTGGATGTCAGCATTCTTTCTACATTCTCAGTCGGGGACGACATGCTGAGACGCTTGAAACATGCCTGCGGCTCATCACCCGGCCTGAGATGAAGAAAGTGTATCCGTCATTTCCGATGAGCCACGTTGTTGACATGCCGGATGTGCTTGCGGAGATCGATCACTTCCGCGCGGAGCTCGCGAAGCACTTTATCGCCTTCGATCCCGGTGATGTCGATGAGAAGCTGCTGCTGGAGCGGGCCATCGCAGCGGCGCGCGAGACGAAGGACTGGATCGAGGTCGCGCCGCACTCGTTTGGCGGCAAGAGGGATCTGGAGCCGATTCGGGTTTCGGTGCGCCAGGTGCTTGATATCGCCGGCGACATCGACGGCCAGATCTACATGCGCGATTTCAAACTCATCGACCAGGCCGATATGATCTGCTCACTCGTGCCGGAACTGCCCGGCGGCACGCCCGGCTTATCTTCGGGCGTTGAGCGCGAACTTCAGCACGCGTGGGAACACACGAAGGAGGTGTACGTGGTCTGGAAGCCGAAGAAGAGCCCGAGCCCGTTCATCACGGAGACGGCAACGAAGATCTTCCCGACCGTCGATGATGCGCTGGGCTACTTCGAGGAGAAGGGCATGTTCGCCAGCCGCGATCTCTTCGGGTATTGAGTCGCACTGGAAGCGGACAGAAGCCGCGTGCCGGAAGGCCGCGGTTCCCCGCGCCGCCGCCCAGCCGGCGCCATAGAGTCAATGCGATGAGAAACTCGGCTGATCAACCAGCGCTCACATCGCGCATGACTTCGCGCAGCTGGGGCAGGCGGCTCATCATGCCGCTGCTGATTGTGATCGTGGCGGGCGCGATGTACTACGTTGGTACGCGGCGCGCAGTGGATCAGAGTCAATATGTACTCGCTGCGATCGAGGAACTCCTCGACGAAGTCGCCGCATCGCCAGTTTCCAAGCCGACACCCGGCCCGGTGGCGCAGCGACTCAATGCAAGTACGGGAACGCTCGAACGTCTTGCTGCGATTATTCAGGCGCATCCGCCGGGTGTGCCCGGTCTTGAGATCAAGATCGAGGAAGGCGATGCGCCGCCGCCCTACGGCGATGGCGCCGCAACACACCGCGCGACACTCATGATCCACGGCACACCCGAAGTCACCTTGCGCGTTGCTCACGCAGGGGATCCGAACCGCATCGAGGTGCTCGGCTACATGATGCCATGAGCGGGATGCGCCGTGAAGCGGTGGCACACGCGTCTCGCCTGTGCGAGTCATCGAGTCGCCGCACACTTCGCGCCGCCACCGCCATCCGTTACATTGGTGAGAAGCAATCGCCCGCCAGCCCCCCTCAATGGAGGTGAACGATGACCCAGACCCTGCCCGACGCATCCACCATTGAATCGATTCTTCAGGAGAAGCGACTCTTCCATCCGCCGTCCGAGTTCGACGAGAAGATCAGCGGCGCGTACATCAAGTCAATGGAGCAGTACCGCGCGCTCTACGAGCGCTCCATCACAGACCCCGAAGGGTTCTGGGCGGAAGTGGCGGAGCAGTTCGAGTGGTTCAGGAAATGGGACAAGGTTCTGGAGTGGAATCTTCCGGATGCGAAATGGTTCGTCGGCGGCACCACGAACATCTGCCACAATTGCGTTGATCGGCACGTCAACAACGGTCACGGCGATGACGTTGCCATCATCTGGGAAGGCGAGCCCGTAAACGTCCAAGCGTCCAGACGTCCGAACGTTCAGATACACAACGGCGTCGAGATCGAGCGCCTGACATACCGCGATCTTCAGCGCGAGGTGTCGAAGTTCGCCAACGTACTCAAATCGCTCGGCGTAAAGAAGGGCGATGTCGTTACGATTTATCTTGGCATGGTGCCCGAACTCGCCATCGCGATGCTCGCCTGCGCGCGGATCGGCGCGGCGCACTCGGTCATCTTCGGCGGCTTCTCAAGCCAGGCCATTGCTGACCGCATCACAGATGCAAACAGCCGGATTATCGTCACAGCAGACGGCGCGTGGCGGCGCGGCAAGGTGGTGCCTCTCAAGGACAACGTCGATGAAGCGTGCGCCATGACCAATTCGATCGATCACGTCGTTGTTCTCAAGCGATGTGAGAACGACATTGCCTGGCACGATTCGCGCGACAGATCGTGGGAGGAGTTGATGAGCAGCGCGAGCGAAGACTGCCCGTGCGAGGAGCTTGATTCCGAGCACATGCTGTTCTTGCTCTACACGTCCGGCTCAACCGGCAAACCCAAGGGCATCATGCACACCACCGGTGGGTATATGGTGTTCACCGCGATTACTGCGAAGTATGTGTTCAATCTTGTGCCAAACGGCTCTCGGCTTTCGGCTCTCGGCTCTCGGCCGGAGAATTCCGCCGACAGCCGACAGCCGATAGCCGATAGCCATGTGTATTGGTGTACTGCCGACATTGGCTGGGTCACCGGCCACTCGTACATTGTGTATGGCATTCTGCCCAATCGCGTGCCGACGTTGATGTACGAAGGCGGGCCGAACTTCCCGGATGAAGGCCGCTTCTGGGACATCGTGCAGCGGCACAAGGTGACACAGTTCTACACCGCGCCGACCGCGATCCGCGCTTTCATGAAGTGGGGCCGCGAGCATCCTGACCGATACGATCTGTCAAGTCTGAAAGTGCTTGGCACCGTCGGCGAACCGATCAACCCCGAAGCGTGGATCTGGTATCACACCGTCATCGGCAGGGAGAAGTGCCCGATCGTTGATACGTGGTGGCAGACTGAAACGGGTGGGCATTTGATCACGCCGCTTCCCGGCGCGACGCCGACGACGCCGGGCTCATGCACGCTGCCGTTCTTTGGAATTGATGCCGCGATTGTGAAGGAGAATGGCGAGGAAGTGCCGCCCAACACCGGCGGGCTGCTCGCCATCCGCAAGCCCTGGCCCGGCATGTTGCGCGGCATCTACGGCGACCGGCAGCGCTTCATCGACACGTACTTCTCGCGCATCCCCGGCATGTACTTCCCCGGCGACGGCGCGCGGCGAGATGAGCGCGGCTACTTCTGGATCATGGGCCGCGTCGATGACGTCATCAACGTCTCCGGCCATCGCCTCGGCACAATGGAGGTCGAGTCGGCTCTGGTCAGCCACGAAGCCGTCGTCGAAGCAGCGGTCGTCGGCATGCCGCATGAGATCAAAGGCACCGGCATCGCGGCCTTCGTGACCCTCGAACCGCACTACAAGCCGAGCCAGCAGTTGAAGGACGAACTGGTGAAGCACGTCGCTAAGGAGATCGGCGCGATTGCGAAGCCCGACCTGATCCGCTTCACCGATGCACTGCCCAAAACGCGCAGCGGCAAGATCATGCGGCGTCTCCTGCGCGATGTCGCCGCCGGCACCGATTCTAATCAGGATGTCACGACGCTGGAGGATTTTTCAGTCGTGGCCAAACTGCGCGAGAGCGAGGAGGGGTAACGGCCGGACAGGAATCTGCTTTTCGGACAGGCACGCAAACCGGGGCAAATCGCGAAGCGTTGCCCGGGCCGACCCGCCGGGCTCACCCGCGCTTCTTCTCCACTTCAGCAAGATACTTCTTCGCTTCACCTACAAGATAGAAACTGCCGGTGATGCAAATGAGGTCATCCCGGCCGACAGCTCGCGTGGCGAGATCGATTGCCTCGGCCAGCGTTGAGGCGACCTGGTTCATCTTGCCGCTGCGCTCGACAAATTGTCGCTGCAACTCGTGCGGATCGCATGCTCGTGCGTTTCCTCGCGCTCTCGTAAAGATCACCTTATCAGCGCCGAGTGCAACCTTGTCGAGCATGGCAGGAATGTCCTTATCCTCGCAGCAGCCGAAGATGCACACCATGGAGTCGTACGGAACGTACACGCCAGCGCAGCGCATCAGCGCAGCCACCGACGCGGGATTATGGGCGCCATCCACCATCACGCGGGGCTTGTCCCAGACCACCTCAATGCGCCCGGGAAGCGTCGTCGATGCAAGCCCAAGATGCAGTTGTGACTCCGGAAACTCAAAGTTACACGAGCGCAGCACGTCAATCGCGCAGAGAGCTAGCGCGCAGTTCCCTGCCTGGTGTTCGCCGGAGAGCGGCACTGGAACATGCATGTACTGGTTCTGCTCCGTCAACAGGCACACGCGCGTATGCGGCCCCAGCTCTTCGGTTGCGCCGAAGCGCGATGAATACTCGATGTCCTTGTTGATGATCTTGAACGGCGCACCGATGCGCTCGGCCTCGGCCCGCAGCACGCGCTCAACTTCGTCATGCTGCTCAAATGAGAGCGCAGGAACTCCTGGCTTGAAAATGCCCGCTTTTTCCTTCGCGATCTCGGCAAGACTGGAGCCGAGAATCTGCGTGTGATCGAAATCAATCGTCGTAATGAGTGAAACAAGCGGCGTGATGACGTTCGTCGAATCCAACCGCCCACCAAGACCGACTTCAATGACTGCGACATCGACCGCCTGATCGGCGAAGTATTTGAATGCCGCGGCAGTGACAAACTCGAAGAAGGTCGGCTCGAACTTCGCTTTCGCCGCCGCTGCCGAGACTTGCTTGACCACCTCCGTGAAATCACCCTTGGAAATCTTCTGGCCATTAATTGTGATGCGCTCGCGCACATCGAGCAGGTGCGGGCTGGTGTACACGCCGACCGCATAGCCGCATCCAGCCAGCATCGATGCGGTCATCGCAACGGTCGACCCCTTGCCGACAGTGCCGGCCACGTGAATCATCGGCGCCTGCTCGTGGGGATTACCGAGATGCTCGAGCAGCAACCGCATCCGATCTAACTTGAAAGTTTTCTCATCGAACCGGATGACGCGCATCCGCTCAAAATCAACGCGGTCGTACAGATACCGAACTGCGTTGGAGAAGGTCGTAATATCGACGACTGAAGCGCCGGCCGCCCCTGATCGTGTACCTGATGACGGCTTCGCCTTGCCCGGTCCCGATGAACGCCCTGCGGCGGTCGTCTTCTTCGCGGTGCTGGACCGGCGTGAAGACGCGGTAGTTCGGCGGGAGGAGGCGGATTTGGCCATAGATCGACCATGATACCGAATCGGGCTGTGCGTTTCAAAATCGGCTCTGAGACAGCCGAAAGCAGGCCCAACGTTCAAGAAATGCGTTCCCCCGTTATCCACTTCGACGAGCTCAGCAGACACGCCACCTCCGCTGGCGCGTCTCTCCAAGGCATTTGTATAGACTCAGCGTATATGCGTCTGTTCACATTGTCATTCACCGTGGTCGTCTACTTGGTTTCGATCGGATGCCAGAGCGACTATCGCACCGTCAATGATGAACTGCGAGCCCAGTTGATGGAGCTTGAGCGAGAGGTCATTCGGCTGGTGCGCGAGAATCAGGAATTGCAGGGCCAGGTACGACGAGCCACAGCAACTGAAGCTCTGCCAGAAGGCGCTGCAGCGCAGATCCCGCAGGTCGCTGAACTGGTCTTCGCGCGGTTCAGCCACGCCAGGGACACAACGGGCGATGGACTGCCCGATGAACTGCGCATCTACCTGCACACGCTCGACGGCCGGGGAAAGTTTGTGCAGGCCACCGGTGAGCTGACGCTTGATGCATTGCTCCTGCCGACCGACCCATCAGTGGAGCCGATCCCAATCGGCCATGTCTCTCTCGATGCCCAGTCACTGCGCGAGTCGCTTCGCTCCGGCTTCACTGGAATGCATTACACCGTGCGCGTGCCTCTCACGCTTCCAGATGACGCTTCTGATTTCACGTCCTCCGGCCCAGTGCGCATGTTCGTCCGCGCGGCCCTCATTGATGTCGTGACCGGCCTTCAACACACAGCAGACCGGACTCTCGACGTGCGGCAGTAGCGAATTCTTGAGACGATCCTTGCGTTATTGCGGCGGACGATTCACTCCAGCTCCCACTCTTCCGCTTCAGTGAGCCGTTTGGCCATTGATCGTCGTAAGGGCGCGGTGGCTTCGATCAATACGGCGCCAAATGTCAAGGCCATGATCGCCTGCCCAGGAATCAACCAGAGGTTGGCGGTCAGCGCGACGATTGCGAGTTGTGTCGGGCCGCATGCCATTGACCCGAGAACCAGCCGCATCGTGCGCAGCCCTCTTCGCCCGCCGAGCATCATCGCGCCAACCAATGCGCCCAGCCAGCGTCCGTCGCCGCTCAATGCAAGCAGCAAGAGTATCGGCCAAAGGGCGAAGTGAGCGAAGAACTCAATTCGAACGGCCGCCAACGCAGCGAGCGCAGGAATAACGACACATGCAAACACTCCTGCCTCACCGGCTGGCCGCCGCCCGTCATCACTTGCGGGCGAAGAAAGACGCCACCTCGGCGCACGCACAACCCAGCTCACCATAAACGAGGCAAGTGCGACACACCACGCAAGACCGCTCAAGCCCATGATCGTAAACGCAACCCAACCTGTCAGAGCAATCGCGAGCAGCGAGGCGATACGACCGGCGGTCTGAATGAGGTGCGCACCGCCGTGTTCTGCGCGATCTGCCGCATATCGATCAATCGCGGTGAGAGCCCACGGGCCGATCATCACGGCCGAGGCAGTGATCGCGGCCTCGGCAGCTGACCACCCCCACCACTGAACTGCTGCGACATAAGCAGCCGCGCCGGGGATCGCAGCAGACCACAGCCCGATGCTGATCGCAGAGATCATGTGCTGTCGGTGGCCCCTTGGTGGTGTTGGAACGGCAGCGCGGCCCGCTCCAAGAAGTGAGATGGCGATCACAACCGCAGTGAACATGCGCAGCGGCTTCTGATGCGACCATCTTGCGTCTCGCAAATGCGCTTCACGCTCTGCCCGCTCCATGCGATGGGTTTCGCGAAGCGCGACAAGCCCCGACCGATCAAATCCGGCCGCCTCAGCAGCTGCCATGTCTGCACCTTGTCTGGAGATCAATCGCTCCAGTTCTTCCCGATGTTCAACACCACCAACGAAGACTGCCTCATGGGCAGCCGGTGCAATTCGGCCGAAAATCGTCGGCCCGAGCAGAAGGCCCGCGAGCACGCCTCCGAGCACACCCCAGCCAGGAGCCCGCGCCTGGCGCAGGACGAATGCACACCCGGCGGGGATCAGCACGAGCAATCCGAGCATGAACGACATCAGCGCCGCATTCGACACGGGGGCAGGATAACGAGCACTGCGGATGAACGAGAAGTTCGCCCCGCCTCGTGGCTCTACACTTTCCGCATGAGCAACTTCGCTGCGCGGTGTCTCCTCCTTCTCTTAACGGCATTGGCCATGGCAACGAGCGCTCCGGCACAGGATGCACTCAGCCCTTTGACCCGGCTTATTCCGAACGATGCGCTCGCTGTTATCGCCTCCCCGAATCTACGCGCTGCAAGCGACCACCTTGCCCAGGCGATCGAAGCAATGGATCGGGGTCACCTGCTGATGGGCAGTACGCCGCTCGAGCAAGTCAAGGCGGCCATCGGTTTCGCCGTCGGTGTGAACGACCTGGGTAGCGCAGCCATCGTGCTGATGCCGGCAGTTGATGCCGTGGAGGAAGACGCCGCTCCCGGCATCGTCAGACCCGGCGCGGTCGTCGTGATTGTTCCAATCTCCGACAGCGCAACTTTCTTCAGAGGCAACTTTCGTGCAGCGCGACAACATGAGCAGCATGACGAGGTCCAGATACTGAATCACGCGCAATTCGGCATGCTTCATGCACGATCGTTCGGCGGCCATGTTGCACTCTCTCACGATGCTGCGGCGCTTGCGCACATGACGAATGCCGAGAAAGAACAGGACTCTTCGAGATTGCTCGACCAGCGCAGCAGAGCGATCGCGCAGCGGGGGCATATCTTTCTCTGGCTGCGCGGTGATTTGCAACGGACCGGCCGCGCCCTGCCAGCTCCACTGACCCACCTGCGCCCCCTCATCCCTGATTGGCGCGGCTTTGAACACGCGCTTCTGAGCGTCACCTTCGATGCGCTGGGCTTCTTCGTCCGATCGAATGTCGCTGTGAAACCGGGCAGTACATGGGACGCTGTATTTGATCGACTTCGAACTGAACCGCAAGGCACCGATGAGCCGCCGTTGCAACTGCCCGATGAGCCATTCATTCTTGTTGCATCACTCCGGGGCAGCACGAAACCGAATGAGGGTCAATCGGAGGTTGTGCCTGCACCATTTCTGGCATGGCTAAACCTTCTGGATGACATCAACGCCGTCGAAGTGGGCTGGTACCTGCCGGACGAGACGCAGAAGGACGAACGCGCGCGCAATGCATTCGCCGTGGTGAGGGGCGGCCAGGCGACTTCTCGCCGGGCGCTTGTGGAACATATCCTGAAGCCCGCAGGTGAGCGGTGGTCGCTTGCCTGGGAGCGTGATGTGCCGGTCGGCGAGAACGGCATACGAGCCGACGCCTTTCAACTGAATCGCGAGCGACGGCACTTTCTTGACGGCATCGTCGACTTTCACCCGGGCCCCCGCAACGGCTATGTCAGCGACATCGCTGATGCGACGCTTGTAACATTTGGCAGGAGCGCAACGACATTGGCGTTCGCTAGCAGCAGCATTCGAAACAGTGCTCAGCCGATGCGCCAAAATCACGTTGTCGCAGCCATGCGGGACTGGATGCCCAAAGGTCGGTTCATGGAAGCGTATGTAGACGCGGGTGAACTGGCAGTGCATGAATGTGAAGGATTCGATGAGATGCCTGCATTCAAGCGCGGGGCGCCGCCGATCGGTTTCGGAGCTGCCGCACGCGACGACGGCATGGAGTCGATGTTGATTCTGCCACGCGAGGTGCTTGCGCCTGTCGTCGATCTGGCCGCCTCTTCCGTCTTGAAGCGGATGCGCCGCTCACAAAGCGATGAAGCAGGTCAGCCATGAAGGCAGATATAGCGAGACCACATTGGCGGATCGCGCCGGAGCGCGAGTTGGCGCTTGATCGGCCGACTCTGATGGGCATCCTGAACATCACGCCGGATAGCTTTTCAGATGGCGGTCGTTACGCTGATGTCAACGCCGCCGTCGATGCTGCGCTGGACATGGTGAACGAGGGCGCTGCGATCATCGATATCGGCGGCGAATCGACGCGCCCCGGCGCGCAGCGAATCAAACCCGATGAGCAGAGGCGACGGGTGGTTCCGGTCATTGAAGCGCTGCGACGGGTGAGTGACGTTGCGATTTCTGCTGACACCACACAAAGTGAAGTTGCGCAAGCCGCGCTTGATGCCGGCGCGAACATCATCAACGACGTTGCCGCCGGAACAGAAGATGACCGGCTCATGCAACTTGCGGCTGATCGCGGCTGCGGTGTCATTCTCATGCACCGACTGCGCCCACCAGATCGTGACTCATTCAGCACTTCGTATTCGGAGAGCGCCAGTCCTGTGTATGCCGATGTCGTAGCTGACGTCGGAGCGTTCCTGGAAGAACGGGCAGTCGCCGCTCAAGGAAAGGGCGTTGACGCAGCTTCGATCGTGATCGATCCCGGCCTCGGCTTCGGCAAAACGGTGGCGCAGAACTGCGAACTCATCGCACGAATAGACGAGCTCGCGGATTGTGGGTATCCCGTGCTGTGCGCAGCAAGTCGAAAGAGTTTTCTCGATCCGTCGCGGAGCATCGAGCCCCACCGGCGCGTCGCCGGCTCGATTGCCGCTGCCGTAGCGATGTACATGCGCGGCGTGCGGATGTACCGCGTGCATGATGTGGCCGCTCATCGCCAGGCGCTGGCAGTCGCGGCCGCAATTGTCGAGGCCGGCCCTGTTCATGAGTCGCCAAAGCCGGTAAGATCGTAAGTGAAGCGACCGCGGGCTGCCGCCTCGCGGGTAGTGATCGCTGCCCTTTGACCGCAGCCCTCTGACCTCTGAATGACAGGAGCACTCCATGGCCAGCCAGACCGTTGTTGAGTTCACCGACGCCAACTTTGACTCTGAAGTATTGCAGTCCGACGTACCCGTTCTTGTCGATTTCTGGGCGGAGTGGTGCCAACCCTGCCGCATGCTCGCGCCCACTATTGACCAGCTCGCAGACGAGTACGAGGGCAAGGCCAAGATCGGCAAACTCGACACCGACGCCAACCGCGAAGTGGCGGTGAAGTTTGGGATCAGTGCAATTCCCACCGTCATCCTGTTCAAAGGCGGCGAGGTCGAGAAGAAGTTTGTCGGCCTCACGCCGAAGGACCAGTTCAAGCAGGCGATTGACTCGCTTCTCTAAGGCCGTGTGTCAAGGTGCATTCCCCGCTGCGTGGCTCACTTGCGCACTCTCGCGCAGTATCATGCGCGAATGACCCGACGATGCTCGCTCGTTGTTTCGACTGCGTTCGTGGCGATCACGCTCGCCTGTCACGCTGCCGCGCACGCTCAGCCGCCGAAAAATCTTCAGCCGATCACGACCTCCGATCTGCTGCGCGTCCGCTCCGTCACCGACATCGATATGACGCGGGACGGCCGGTTGGCGGTCTTTACGGTCCGGTCAATTGAGACGAAGCAGCCGACGAAACAGGATTCCAATGCGGGCAGCGAGACAAATCCAACCTACCACTACCGTTCGCACCTCTTTCTTTATGACCTCGTCTCGGGCGAACGACCGCGCCAGATGACGTTCGGCGGGCGAAGCGACTTTGCGCCGCGGCTTTCACCTGATGGAAGTTCCATTGCATTTTTGCGCAAGGGCGAAGACGACGATGCCGCTCAGGTCTGGGTTCTTCCCGTCAATGGCGGCGAAGCGCGGCAGATCACGACATTCGAGCATGGAGCCAGTGGTATCGACTGGTCGCCGATTGAGTCAAAGCTGCTGGTAACCGCAGCCGTTGATTTCGATGATCTAGACGGAATCCCACCCTGGCCGCTTGAAGCACCCGGTCGCACATGGCCCGACCTCAAAGTGCCGGATGCCATAACGCCACGTCCCGACGGCAGCCGGGCCGAGATGCGCGCGTGGCTTGCGCAGAATGCAACGGATGGCGAGCCCCGCGTGATTCATCGGCTCGACTTTCAGGATGAAACTGAACTTGCTGGCCCGTATCGCTTTCGACATCTCTTCCTCGTCGACGTGCCGCGCAGTCACGACGCCGCGCCGGCTGAACCCCGTCGGCTGACGCGAGGTTTCTACGACCACAACGAAGCGCGCTTTATGCCCGATGGCCGCCGCATCATTTACACTTCAAAGAAGCCGACTCATCGTCACCCCGACCGAGTTCACACGAATGCGCTGTACATGCTGAGCATCGATCATGCTGCAGGCGCTATCGACGCGAACGATGACCGCATGATTCTCTCGATGGAAGATTGGCGGTTCCGCTCGCCGCAGGCAAGTCGGGATGGCTCCTACATTGCCTTTGCGGCGCAGCAACAGGATGAGCCGACGTATCGACAGTGGCGGCTTGGCATCATTGAAACGCCTGACGCTGCAGGGGCTGACCGTGAGCGTGCGGGATCACAGCGAGAAGTCGTCTGGCTGACGGACGAAGAAACGTTCGATGCTTCAGTATGGCGCTTCGCATGGCGACCAGGCCGCGATGCGCTAGTCTTCACCGCAGCGGTGGAGGGATCAGTGCCGCTCTTTGCCATGACGCCCGGTCTCCTTCAACCCGCTCGCATCATCGCAGATGTCGGCGGCTTGCCTGTGGGCATCCAGGCCATAGCAACAGGCGGCAGCAACGTTCTCTACGCCGCCACCACTGTTGCCAACCCGTGCGTGCTTCGCGTTCGGTCACTCTCGGCTGGGTTGAATGACGAAGGCGATCACGATCGGCTGGTGATGGATCTCAATGAGTGGGTCAACGAGCGTGCAATCTCAGTGCCGGTCGAAGCATGGTTCGAACGGCCGGACGGCACGCGCATTCAGTACTGGGTGATGCCGCCGACGAACATGGATACGTCGCGGCGAGCGGCACGTCCCGATGCAGGGCCGCCGACCTATCCGGTGGCCCTGCATATCCATGGCGGGCCGCAGGTGATGTGGGGACCGGGCGAGGCCTCCATGTGGCATGAGTTCCAACTCTTCTGCGCCTGGGGCTATGGCGTGGTGTACTGCAATCCTCGGGGATCGAGTGGATACGGTTATGAGTTCCAGCGCGCGAACTACCAGAATTGGGGCGATGGACCTGCGGGCGACGTACTTGCCGCGCTGGATCACGCACTTCTCAAGCACGACTGGGCAGATCGAGAGCGTCTTGTCGTCACTGGTGGCAGTTATGCGGGCTATCTCACAGCGTGGATCGTTGGGCACGATCAACGCTTCAAGGCGGCCGTGGCGCAGCGCGGTGTCTATCACCTGCCGACCTTTTTCGGCGAGGGCAACGCCTGGTGGCTCGTGCCGTGGACCATGGGCGGACCACCGTATGACGCGCGCGTGCGTGGCATCCTTGAACGAGAGAGTCCGTTCACTTATGTGAACCGCATCCGCACCCCCCTGCTCATCATGCATGCAGACAACGATCTTCGGACCGGCGTTTCACAAAGTGAAATGATGTATCGAGCCCTCAAGTACCTTGAACGCCCCGTCGAATACGTTCGCTATCCTGCCTCAAGTTCCGGCGGTGGAAGCAGAGGACATGAACTCTCACGTTCCGGTGATCCGCACCTGCGCATGGATCGCCTGAACCGCATCATCGACTTCTTCGAACGCCATATCGACAACCCACGTCCTGCGCCATTGCCCCAGGGAACTGGCGAGTAACGGCTCCGTAGCCGTGCGCCGGCAAGCGGCCGCTGGTTGTCGCGATGGCCTCGGCGGGGCTTCCTCCGTGTCATGATCCATTACGATGGCGCTGCCATGACCATTCATCTCGGCATCGTCGGCGCAGGTCGAGTCGCGCGGGAACACGTTCGAGCGGCAAGAGCGGCCGGCTCGCGCGTGGTTGCGGTCTGTGATTGCGACCTTGAGAAGGCGCAGACATTCGCCGCAGAGTATCAATGCGACCGCTCATTTGATTCGATCAGCGAGTTGCTCGCGATCCCAGAACTTGAGGCGCTCGTGGTCGCCGTGCCGAACGCGCATCATAAGGACGTCGCCGTGCAATGCCTGAACGCAGGCAAGGACATTCTGCTTGAGAAGCCGATGGCAATGAGCGTCGCAGAGTGTGACGCCATCATCGACTGCGCACGAAGCATGCAGCGGCTGGTTCAAATGGGCTTCGTTTGCAGGGCAGCGCCCAAAGCACTCGCGGTACAGCAACTCATTGCAGAGGGTGTGTTGGGCGAGATCTATCATGCCAAGGCGTTCCTGCACCGCCAACGGGGTATTCCCGGCCTGGGCAGGTGGTTCACAACGAAGAAGCTCTCCGGAGGTGGCGTGCTCATCGACATCGGCGTTCACCTCATCGACCTTGTCATGCATTTGACCGGTGCAAAACGAGCGATCACCGTAAGCGCGTTCTGCGAAAGTCGATTCGGCAGCCCGATCGATCAATACATTTACGAAGAAATGTGGGCCGGCCCGCCCGACCCGAACGGCACATTCGACGTTGAAGATTCAGCAACCGGGCTGATTCGATTCGATCAGGGTGTAACGTTCGAAGTGTCGTTGGCATGGGCATCCAATACGCCGCACCATGTCATGCCCGAGGGAATCCTGCTGCTCGGTGATCGCGGCGGGTGCTTCTTCGATCTATGGGGCGATCGCTTCCTCCTGAGCTCCGAGAACGACAACGCTGTGCGCGATGAGCAGATCAAGATCGACAACACCGACGCATGGAACCGAGCGTGGACCGGCCAGCATCAGCGCTTTGCCGATGCCGTCTTACAACGCGGTGAACCGCTGGCTGGCGGGCTCGCAGGCCGCGAGGTGCAGGCGATTGTCCAAGCCATGTACACTTCAAGCTCATTGCAGCGAGAAGTGATCGTCTCACGATGAACCAGACAGTCGATTGTTTCTTTTCAGTCGGCCAGTTCACCACACTCCGGACACCGCTCACTGAATTCAGTGCCGCGCAGGTCGTAACCGCAATGGATACAGCGGCCCAAGCGTGCAAAGCGCCGGGCTCGCGAGTCCACCTGCCGCTGCCATACCGCCGCGCCCAGGCGGGCGAGACCCAGGAGACACATTCCGGCGATGTATAAGAACACCCACCACAGTCCTGCGCCCAGGGCCCATCGCAGCAGCGGCTCGCTCTTGCGTTCAGGGGTGTTCCGCTCCATCGCAAGAAGGAGGCGCTGCCGGTCCTCGCGAACAAGAGCTGCTTCAATTGCGTCCCGCTTTGGCTCATCGTCGATGCCACCTGTGTCAGGTCGCGACTTCGGCTCCAGGAGGAGGTCGTATTCAATCCGAAGCGGCAAGGTCTGAATCGATGTCGAAAGCGGCCAGCCACGGCTCTCTTCAACCAGTTGCAGCGTGAACGTCCCCACGGTTCGCTCCGTCCACGGCGGGTTTCGCTCCGGCTCGGCAAGCCTGGCGTCCATGTGACCGGCTGAAGCACGATCGAGCGTGCCTTTCTGCTCAAGAGCCACCGATGGCCGGATCACTGACGCATCGCAGAGCAGCACCGCTGGCAGCGCCAGCACGAGCGTGATGAACAGCATTGCATCGCCAGCGCGCGTCCACGGAGTCTCCTCCCGACTTGCGGAGTAGTAGCGGATCAGAGCCAGGCGCCGTCGCAGCGGGCGAAGCATGGAAGAAGCGTATGCGGAACAACCTTGACGTTGATTGTCCGGCGGTGCGCTCGGTTCCTGCCCCACTGGTCGCCGCCCATTCGTGTATGCTTCCGATGTGCAGCCGGCAGTGTTCCTCGACCGTGACAACACGCTCATCGCCAACGATGGCGACTTGGGTGAACCCGAGCGCGTGCGCCTCATTGACGGGGTCGCAGAGGGGCTGCGCCGATTGCGCGAGGCGGGTTTTCGTCTGGTTGTGGTCACTAATCAGGGTGGCGTTGCGCGAGGGAGGTACACGGAGGAGGAAGTCGACGCCGTCCACATGCGAATCGCGCAGCTCGTTGATGAAGTGGCCGGTTGTCAGAACCTCATCGACCGCTTTTACTACTGCCCGTATCACCCTGAAGCCACTGTGGCGGAGTATCGCCGAGAACACCCCTGGCGCAAGCCGAACCCTGGCATGATGGTTCAGGCCGCCCGTGACCTCGCGCTTGACCTGACGAACAGCTGGCTCATCGGCGATCAGGTGCGCGACATCCAGGCCGGCCGCTCGGCAGGTTGTCGGACGATTCTCATTAGCAGCGAGCCAACCGTCGCCGCTCAGGCGCAGCCGAGTGCCACGGTTGATGACTTTGGCGAAGCGGTGGAACTTATTCTGAATGAAGCTCGCCCGCGCGCCAGCCGCTTTGATCGCACCTCGGCAGCCAGTTTGACTGAGAGCGCTGCGACTGAGCGGCTGGAAGCTCCTTCGGTACTGATGGGTGAGATGTCAAATATTCGCCGGGCAGTTCATGACCTGGCCGAGGAGATTCGGCTGGAACACCTTCGACGCACTGCGTTTACACCGCTGCGGCTTGCGGCAGGCCTTGTGCAATTGCTCGTCCTTCTGTTGGCGCTGCTGGGCTTGATGCAGGTGCAGCAAACTGACGCCTTCCTGAAGTGGATGGCCGGCGCGGGACTCGTCCAACTACTGGTCCTTGCCATCCTTGTCGCAGACCAGCGCGGCTGACGGGTACACTTCCGTCCGCCCCACTCTTTCTGCCTACGCGCATCGCTATGACCGTGACTGCCAGCGACACCAGCACCATTTCATTGCGAGCGCTCCAGGGTGAGCCGCTTGCAGACCGAGAAGTCCGCAGGACCGTCCTAGCCACGGCGCGGGCGATCGCCGAGCGCATCGGCGTGGAGATGGTCGATCTCGATGCAACGGATGAGAGCATCATTGCGACATTGCGCGCGTCGCGCATCGAAGCGATCGGCTTTGCCGCTGAGCTTCGCCGACTCACCAATACCTGGTACGCCAAGAAGTACGACCAACCCACGCTCTGGGGCGAGCCGTTGCACGATGAACGCGAGTCATGGGAGAGCGAATGACAGGTCGTATTCGTGGAATTCATGCGAACTTTCACGACACACTGCTTGTCGTTTGCCCCACCTGGGTCGGCGATACGGTCATGGCCACGCCGGTCTATCGCGCGCTGCGCGAACAACTGCCGCAGGCGCGGCTAATCGCACTGGTGCAACCGGGTCTGGAGGAGATTCTCGAGGGATGTGCGTGGTTTGATGAACGTGTTGCAGCACGAAGAGGCGGTGCGCTCGGAGCGCTTCGCGCAAGGCGGCATATCAGCCGTATAAAGCCGCATGCGGCCCTGCTCTTACCCAACAGCTTCAGCAGTGCGCTGGGGGCGTTTCTGGCGGGCGTCCCAAATCGAATCGGTTATGGGCGCGACGGCCGGACAGCACTGCTGACTCATGCTGTTGCCGTGCCGAAGCGCAGTGCGCCGGAATCAACGGTCCGGTACTACGCGCAACTTGCCGCCGCAGTATTGGGAGTCGATTCGATCGATGAGCGGCTTGAGCTGCATTGCTCAAAGCAGCAGCTTGCCGCTGCCAAGGCATTTCTTCCGCGTGATGTGCAAAAGAATCCACTGGTCGTGCTGAACCCGGGTGCGAACCGACCGGACAAGCGATGGCCGGCCGAGCGTTTCGCAGCTGTCGGCGACGCGCTTGTTGAATCACATGATGCGACCGTTGTGGTGACCGGCTCCCCTGCTGAGCAAGACGTCGTCGAGCGCGTTCTTCGCTCAGCCGCACATCACGAGCGGTTTATGAACCTTGCGCAACGTGGCATCACTCTGGGATCACTCAAAGCGATTCTCAGCCGCGCATCACTTCTCATTACGAACGACACGGGACCACGCCACATGGCCATCGCCTTCGGCACGCCGGTCGTCTCGCTCTTCGGTCCGACCGATTATCGCTGGACTCGCATTGAGACGGCCAGCGAGCGAGCGCTTCTGGCCGAACCATTTCTTCCCGAAGATCTCATCGCGGACAGAAATGCCCAGTGCTGCTCAATTGACCGCATTGCCGTCGGCGACGTCATCCATGCCGCGCGCCAGTTGCTCTAAGCGCCAGTCACCGCACGAACGACGACCCTCCGGACGTGAGAAACTGGCCCGGTTCTGATCCTTCCTCTGATCGCTCGCGCTCGCCTTGTCTCGCTTTGCCGGCACAATTGGCAGACGAACAGACACGAACATGGAGGTCAAGATGGCACAGAACAGTCTAAGCGGACGCAAAGTCGCCGTGCTCGCAACAGACGGCGTTGAACAGATCGAGTTGATCGAGCCGGTGAAGGCACTGAAAGAAGCCGGCGCGACGGTGCATATCGTGGCGCCGAAACCGGGCAAGATCAAGGGATGGGACCACACTGAGTGGGGCCAGGAGATTCCAGTTGATCGGACGATCGACGAAGCCGAGCCGGATGAGTATGACGCGCTCGTCCTGCCCGGCGGCGTGATGAATCCCGACAAGCTCCGCTTGCAGTCCCGAGCGGTCAACTTCGCACGCGCGTTCTTTGAGCAGCAGAAGCCGGTCGCAGCGATCTGCCACGGGCCGTGGCTTCTGGTCGAAGCGGATGTCATTGATGGCCGTCGCGTAACGTCCTACCCCTCGATCAAGACGGATCTGCGCAATGCCGGCGCGGATTGGGTCGATGAGCAGGTTGTCGTCGACAACGGCCTTGTCACCAGCCGCAATCCTGATGATCTGCCCGCATTCATAGGCAAGATGCTCGAAGAGATACACGAGGGCATTCACGCCGGGCAGCATGCCTGAAGTGACGCTGGCGAATGTCCGATAGCAGTTGAATGAAGTCACCGCGCCACAGCACGGCCGGTACAGCCCGCGACAAGCGCATCTGGTTGCTTCCGGTTGCCGCGTGCGCTGGAATCGTGGTGGCGATCATCGTCGCTGCCGCCTTCAAGCCCGTGGAGCGGCCGACCGAATCCGATCTGCGAACGAAGTTTGCGGAGTTGCTGCTCCGCAAGAGCACAAACGCCAACGGATCGGACGGCGGCGCGATCGGCCCGTGGTGGGTCGCCGCCGAATCCGGCGATGCCGCAACAGGCAGGTTCCTCAACTTTCAACTCTCGAGCGACTCGCTGCAACTGGCGGCTCGCGAATCCCATCTCATCGTCGATCCCGAAGCCGCGACGTTCAGGTTCGAGCTGGAAGACGTCGTCCTCATCAAAGTGTCCAGCAAAGCCCCGGCTGAGGCAGGCAACATCGTGCATATGGACCACTACACACTCGGCCCGGTCCCCTTGCGCGCAGTCCGAAAGTAGAACTCAGGACCGGTTCCCTTTCCCCTGTCCCCGGTCCCCTACTCCAACTCTGCACGGCTCAACGCACTCAGCCCCAACTGGCCAGCATCGCAAGCAGGTCGGGGACGCCTACTTTGCAATCACTGGTGAAATCGGCGGGGCACGTTCGTGCGGTGCATTGGGCGCATGGCCCCCATGCGGCGAGGAGCAGCAGCAGGTCTTGTTCATCGACAATGCCGTCGCCATTGAGGTCGGGACCAGGTGGCACAGGCGTCTCGCCTGTGTGTTCATACGCGCCGAGATCAACGATCGCGATGCCGTCACCATCGCCATCCACAATGCGCGGCTGACCGTCAAGGTCTGTGTCAGCCCCCGGAAATTCTTTCGGATCAGGCAGCAAAGAATTCTCCCCCGCATCAATCGCCGGCGAGCGCGCTTGCAAACGAAAGTCCGCATCCTCATCACTTCCATCAGGCGGATGCGGATTCACAAATAGCGGATCATCGCCGAGGTTATTCATGGCGGGAATGTCATAGATGCTTCCGCGGGTGAGTCCGTGAATGATGGAATGACTCACATTGGCCGGCCCCCTTGATCTGATGGCTGAGGATTTCCTCGTTCGAGTATGGCTCCGGCTCGCAGCCACCGCAGACATCGAACTTATCGCCGCAGCAATCGCCAAAGTCGCAGCAGTTCTCATCGCACCAGCAGCCGATGCCGGAGGAGCCGCAGGAATTAGCGCAGGTGCCGCCGGCGGGCCCATTGCCCCAGAGGATGGAATTGTGAATTTCGGCAGTGCTCGTCGGGTGAATCCATACTCCAGTGTCCTCGCTGAAGTTGAAGAGCGCATTGTGCGCGATCGTCGAGTTGATGATCTCGGCGGTGGCGTTCAACCCGACGCGCACGCCTTGCGGCCAGTTGCCGGTTACGAGCGTGTTGAGCATAATCAGGTTGCCATTCTCAATGCCTACGCCGCCGGCCGTGTCGAAGGGGAACGTCGATGTATTATCTGAAATCTCCGAGTCAATGATGACGAGATTGTCCGAAGCGAAGACGCCTGCGGGGGATTGATTCGACGAATTGCCCGATACGACCGTATTCAAAATTGTAGCGGGTGATGCAGTGAGGATCGCTCCGCCAACCGCGCCGTAGTTGGCCTCGAGAAGGCAGCCACTAATATGAGCGCTTCCACCTTGGAATACTCTTATACCTCCCGGGCCGCCGAATTCAGTTACATTGCTAATGAAGGTCGAGTCCTCAATGACAAGGTCACCAGTTACATCTACCGCGCCAGCATTGTTCGTGAATGTTGATCGCGCAATGCTCCAAGTTCCCCCGCCACTGAGGATGTAGCCATCGCCACCGTTCTGTTCAGCCATGCATCCATTTACTTGAACCACACCGGTGGCCCTCATGGCTGCGGCTTGTCCAATAGTCGACTTATTCTGAAGAAACACCGAATTATGCAGCAGAACCTTAGAGTCGATAGCAGCAATGGCTCCGCCAGCCCCAGCGTCATTTGCATCGAAAGTGCAGTTGTTGACGAAGAGTTCTGAAGCATGTGCGGAAATCGCGCCGCCATCGTCTAGGATGGCGAGGTTATCTACGAATGCGCAGTTCTCCAGTGTCAATATGCCTTCCAGAGCATAAATCCCTCCACCGCCCGTCTCATCACTCGTGCGATTACTTGCAAATGTGCAATTCACGATGGCGAAATGGGATCCTGTAAGCATCAAACCTCCGGGCCCGTCAGGAGACCAACTATAGCCGTCTCGCACGGCCAGGCCCTCCAGCGCTGAGCCCTGTGCCAGATTCTCGCCCACGAGAATCGGCGCAGCGGTCATAACAGTCGGTGCAGGCACATCGCGCCTCAGAATCGTTTCATTCTGCTGCCAGTCGCGTTCGTCCAGTCGCGTTTCCCAGCCGGCGAAGCCGCCGTACATGGCGACGCCGCTTACGAGTTGAAATGAGGACTGAGGGTCTTCATCAGCCGGTCCTGGCATATATTCGCCGGCCGCGATCCACATTTGGATGCCCTCACCACCGGCCTCGCCGGCTGCGGCCAGCGCGTCGTGAAGATCAGTGAAGGCGTCCCGCCAAGATAAGCCATTGTTCGCGCCAGTGGCACTGACATCCACATAGATGATCGACTGACCCAGCGCAGCGGCTGTAACAAAGAAGATCAACGTATAGGCAAACAGGTGTTTCAGGGGAAGCATCGTCTGTTCCTCTGGGACAGCACGGCGAGAACCGAGCAAGGGAAACGACCAACAGCATACCGAACCTACAGCAGCGTACGGTTATAAGGAAATGTACACCCGTTCGTTTCCGAAGGACACGGCAGAGTCCACATTGGAAACATGAATGCGAACCTGAACCTATTGCCAATCAGTGCAGGCACGGTATTGTTCCGAAAGTGCAGAGATCGCTGAGGTTGTCCACCCATGACTGAGAGGAGAAGGGCCGCGCACCACATCAACATCGTCGCTCTTTTTGTGCTGTTCATCTCAAGGACCGCCGTTGGCGATAACGGCTGGACGAACTTCAACAACGACCTTGTGGATGGTCAGAAGATTGTCTATGTCGCGGAGAACGGCAGTTCGCAGGGCACCGTTTACACATGGGTCGAAGGGACGCCAAACCCCAACAACGATGAGATCAGCGGGGATCCTACGGTTCCGGGTTTCGCTGTGGATACGTTCGACACGGCGACCAACGCATTCGCTGAACTAACGAATGGCGAAGCCGGCTGGGTTCTTCTGCGGCGTGGCGACAAATGGGAGGACACACAGGACGGACTCCTTATCATCGACAAATCCGGGCCTTCTGGACCCGGCTGGCTGCTGATCGGGGCTTATGAGGACTGCGACCCGCCGTGCAACGATCGGCCGGTCATTAACCGGATCAAAATGGATGGTGGCACATGGTCGTTTTCGAAGGTTGCGTTCGTAAGTCTTCACATTCGCGGATCAGGAACAGAGCGCGCGATTCGGGTAGTGAAGGATGGCTTCCGATTGCATATTGAAGATGTCTTTGTGCCGCCAGGTCCGCACGACGGGATTTCAATTGAGGACGATGGCGGGGGGATCGCCGACGTGCGAGTCCGGCGGTGCGTAATCTACGGGCGGCACAAGCCGTCGGACAAGGCACAGGGGCTGTTCGTCAACGACGTCGACGGACTCCTCATTGAGGAATCGGTATTCTGGCACAACGGCTGGATTCCGGACACATGCCCTTGGCCAGGCAAATGCCCGGACGCAGAAGCCGCGAACGACACGAGCCAGAACGTCTACTTGAATTGCAGTAACTCGGCAGATACAGTCTTCCGCAATAACATCACCGCAGACGCCTCCTCTCACGGCTGTCAGCAGCGGCGAGGCGGCTTGAATGAGAACAACCTCTACCTTCGCAACGCTGTCGCTTTGCTCTGGGGCCCGACCGGATCGACGAGCGAAAGTTGCCAGTGGCCCACCGCTTTCGCGTTCGGAACAATTCGGGATAATGTGGTGATCGAGGGTCGCGACATTGGGCAGACCGGGCACGGATGGGGGATTCGAATGCAGAAGGTGGGGCTTGAGCAGGAATACAAGCCGACGCTGGTTACTGGGAATCTTCTCGCCCATCAACGCAATGGCACAAGTGTGCAGGGGATTTCCATTGATTCTGCGGCGCTTGACATTGAGGTGACGCGCAATGTCGTTTACGACTGGACCTCTTCCAGTGGATTACCGGCGGCTCTCAAGATCTGGTGCCACTCCAACCCACAAGAGAACATCTACATCCACGAGAACGAGATCCAGCAGGTCAATGGTGGAGAACTCGTGTGGAATCAGCCGTCGTTCGGAGAATTCAGTTACAGCGAGAACGTCTATTATCCCACGGCCGGTAGTTGCCAGTTCAGGTTCTCTGACATCGGTCCGACCGATCCGTGCCCAAGTGGCATGGGGTCGGGATTTTGCGAGGACTTTCAAGAGTGGGTTGCGACGGCCGAGTCTGATGCCGTTGCCCAGCAGGTCAACTATACCGACCCGAGCCGCGACATCGAATCGTACATGGTCTCAATCGGCGCTGATCAGGATCCCAGTTATGACCCCAATGACCCGATTACCAGTTTCATGTTGCGCGCCATCGAACAGCGCAAGGGGAATTGGGATGAGGACTTCACCGCCGCGCGGGTGAACTGCTACATGCGGGCCGGATTTGACATGGCCGAGCCGTGACATGGTGATTTCGATTCGAACGGAACCGTCGGCGTGCCTGATCTGCTCACGTGCTGGGGGCCGGTCGGCAGCGGTTGCGAGGACATACCTCGACTTCGATGACAGCGTCGGGGTGCCGGACCTGCTGATCCTTCTCGCTGCATGGGGCGACTGCGATTCGTGCGAGGATCGCGGCATCGTTGAGAAGGAAGTCGAAGATTGCTTTGATCGCTATGAGCCGGACAGCCACGAACTTGCAGAGTGCCTCGAATACGTGCGCGACACCGGCTCGTTCTACCCCAACCCCCCCGGCGATCCGGAGATGTGACCCTTGCGCCCTGCGGCGAAGAGGAAATGTAATGCGGCGCGCTTTGGCTGGTTGCTCACAAGAATGAAACGTACAAAAACAACAAGTGCGGCCTGATTTGGCCGCACTCGACATAACTGTCCTGACTTTTGAAGCGAGTGTACTACTTCTTCGGCTTGCCTGAACCCTTGGGCGCGTTGGGCTTCGCGGGTTGGGCGGGCTTCTTTGGCTGTGCCATAGCAGGACCTCCTTGAAAAAAGGAGACTGGGTCGCCTGTCTCAGCCAACGCGGCGGAGCACGCGGCGACCGATGGCCGGGGAATCGTCTTCCACGCGGCGCGCGAAATATAGAATCGAATCGAACAAAGTCAAGAGACCGATTGCTGATCCTGGCAAGTTTCGTCATCTTTAGAACCGACCGATACGCCTGCGATCGTCAGTCCGTCGAAAGAGAGCGCCATTCCCGGTGGCAGGCGCGCATCCAGATCGTCGTGGCGAATGTCATGCGTCATGTGTGTGAACCACGTGCGACCCGCACCGACGCGGCCGGCGATGTCGACCGCCTGATCAACCGTCAGATGCGTTGGATGCTGCCGGTACCGGAGCATGTCAAGGATCAGCGTGCATAGGCCGGAGAGGTGCGGCCATGTCTCGGGCGGCACAGCCGAGAGATCAGTGCAGTACGCAAGCGGCAGCGGACCGGGTTGCACGGCGGCGATCTGTCGATCCGGTCCGATGGCCTCGATGCGGTAACCAACTACCGGCAGCCGACCATGCAGCAGGGGCAACGGCGTAAACCGCAGCCCGTGAATGTCGATCGGATGAGAGGGGTCGGGCTCAATGAGGTGTGGGATGAGTGAAGCCACGAATGAATCGTTGATGTTCTCTTGCCGGTCAAAGATGTGCCGGTACACCCGGTGCAGGAACTCCATCGTCCGGCGGTCGGCGTAGATGTCGATGGGCGCGCGCATTACCGCATTGAAGCGACGCACATCATCGAGGCCGAAGGTGTGATCGACGTGATTGTGAGTGAAGAGAATGCCGTCGCAGCGCGACAGCCGGTGCCGCAGCGCCTGCTCGCGCAGGTCAGGCGACGTGTCGATCAGAACGACGCGCTGCTCACCGAGTGAATCGGTAAAGCGGATCGCCGCCCCGGAGCGTGTGCGCTTGTCGCGCGGGTCGGTCGAGTGGCAAACCGCGCAGTCGCATCCAATGATCGGAACACCTGCCGAGGTGCCGGAGCCGAGGATGATGAACTCAACATCGCGGGCAGCCATGCATGGAGTGTACCGGCGCCCCGTATCGAGACGATCCCGATGCGGGCTCAGGCACCGTCAGAGCAGACCGGTGTGGTCATGCCGCTATCGCATGGGCATAGCGACAGAGCTCAAATGCAATGCCACTGCACCGATCGACTGCGTCACCCAGCTTCCGCGCATCAACGGCCGCTCGAAACTCCTCCAGATCGCCGAGCAACGCAAGCGCGATGGCGGAGCCAACGGCATCGCCACCGAGTAAGCCGCCTGAATGCCTCAAGCTGGCCAACATATCAAGCGATCGAGATATCACATCTCGCAGGTCCGAGACGTCCTGGCCGACACTCTCACACAGCTCACGCCATTCCACCAAGCCGCGGAGCGCGGCTGCACTCGCCGCTACCGATGGCTCAGCACCGCAGCCGAAGAGCCGATCCGGCCGCATCACCTTGAGCAATCGAGCGGCAAGCTCCCGCCCCAGCGGCATCGGGAGGTAGGAGAGTTCGCAGGCACGCATGAGCCCCAAGCCCAGTGCCGCAGCTTCGATGTGTTCTGCTTGCATGAGGCACTCCACCGCTTGGCGACTCCGACATCGCCCGGTCGGCAGGATTCGTTCAATGAGTTGCCGATGCTGCGAGAGCCGCACGAGCCGCTGAATCTGATTGAGGTTCATCATCGCAAGTCTCCGAAGTGAAGCCATGTCTGTTCGGTTGTAGTTTGGGGTCCATATCGGCTGCTGTCAAGTCGTATGTTCGGTTTTTTGACGGTAATTTTTTCTCCCGCTGGTGGGCAACTCCGGACCGCTGAGCTGCAGATGCCCCTACCCGCCAAACTGGCAGATTCATGCATCGGATGGCCGCGATTGGCGAGGTTAGGGGCGGTTCCGGGCTTTCAGCGGCGATCAGCGGCCATGGTCCATGGCATACGGGTTGCGTTCCGTGTGGAAGCCGCCGGTTGCCAGTGCATGGATTCTTCGAGCACCCCTCATCACGGCGCGTTTGCAGGTCTCGTTCGCCCGCGCAATCAAGCGCTTGAGAAGTTCAGATACCACGGATCATCCAGCACGAGAGGATCACCATATGTCCAGCGGAAAAATCATCGGCATTGACCTCGGCACGACGAACTCGGTCGTCGCCGTCATGGAAGGGAAAGAACCAAAGGTACTCATCAACGCCTCAGGGAACCGCATCACGCCGTCCGTCGTGGCCTTCACCGACAAAGGTGAACGCCTCGTGGGCCAGCCGGCCAAACACCAGCAGGTGACCAACCCGAAGCACACGGTCTTCTCGATCAAGCGCTTCATGGGTCGGCGTCACGAGGAAGTCAAGGCCGAGGAAAAGCTCGTTCCTTATGAAGTGATCGGAGCCGCCAACGAGCCAGTCAAGGTCAAGGTGCGCGACAAGACCTACACGCCGCAGGAACTCTCCGCGATGATCTTGGGCGACCTCAAGAAGACGGCTGAGGATTACCTCGGCGAGAAAGTCGATCGCGCGGTGATTACCGTGCCCGCCTACTTCAACGATTCACAGCGACAGGCGACGAAGGAAGCCGGCGAGATTGCAGGGCTCAAGGTCGAGCGCATCATCAACGAACCCACCGCCGCCGCACTCGCCTACGGCCTTGACAAGAAGAAGGGCGGCAAGATCGCTGTCTTCGACCTTGGCGGCGGTACGTTTGACATCTCCATCCTCGACATCGGCGAGGGCGTCTTTGAAGTGCTCTCGAGCAACGGCGACGGCCACCTCGGCGGTGACGACTGGGATCAGAAGTTGATCGACTACGTCGCAGAGGAGTTCCGCAAGCAGGAAGGTATCGACATCCGGAAGGATGCGATGGCGCTCCAGCGATTGAAGGAAGCGTGCGAGAAGGCCAAGACCGAACTCTCCAGCATGATGGAGACCACGATCAACCTGCCGTTCATTACCGCGACGCAGGAAGGGCCGAAGCACCTTCAGATGACGATCACCCGCAGCAAGTTCGAATCGCTTGCTGAGGATCTCTTCAACCGCCTGCGCGAGCCGTGCAAGACCGCGCTCAAGGATGCGAAACTCTCAGCCAGCGACATTCAGGAAGTCGTGCTCGTCGGCGGTTCGAGCCGCATGCCCAAGGTGCAGCAGATTGCCAAGGAGATCTTCGGCACAGAGAATCTCGACAAGTCGATCAACCCGGACGAAGTTGTCGCGGTCGGCGCAGCCATTCAAGGCGGCGTCCTCGTGGGCGATGTCAAAGATGTACTTCTCCTCGATGTCACTCCGCTTTCACTTGGCGTTGAGACGCTCGGAGGCGTCATGACGCGGCTTATCGAGAAGAACACCACGATCCCCACTAGCAAGAAGGAGATTTTCTCCACCGCAGCGGATGGGCAGACCTCTGTAACGATTCACGTGCTCCAGGGCGAGCGCGAGTTCGCAGCCGACAACCGTTCGCTCGGCCGGTTTGATCTCACCGACATTCCGCCTTCGCCGCGTGGCACGCCGCAGATCGAAGTCGAGTTCAACATCGACGCCAACGGCATTCTGCATGTTTCCGCAACGGACAAGGCGACCGGCAAGAGCCAGCGTATCGAGATCAAGGGCTCGACCGGTCTTTCGGAAGAAGAGATCGAGCGCATGCGGAAGGATGCCGAATCGCATGCGGACGAGGATAAAGCTCGCCGCGAACTCGTTGATCTCAAGAATCAGGCCGAGCAACTGGTGTACTCGACCAGGAAATCGCTTGAAGAGCATGGCGAGAAGGTGTCGTCCGAGGTGCGTAGCAACATCGAGTCCGCCATCTCGAACCTTGAAAGTAAGATCAAGGAAGACGACAAGGCGGCGCTTGAAGCGGCCGTCAAGCAACTGCAGGAGGCGTCGATCGAGTTGGGCAAGGCCGTGTATGAAGCAACGAAGACCTCGCCCGGCGCGGAAGGCGCTTCTGGTGGAGGCGAAGCGTCGAGCGCAGCCGCAAGCGGTGACGATGTCATCGACGCTGAATACGAAGTCAAGGATGACAAGAATTGATCCGTCCGCGACGCTCAAGTTGACAAACCCAAGCCCACGGATTGCAATCCGTGGGCTTTTCTTTGCGATGGAACACAGCACACGATGAATGATTCAACAATCGAATCGCCACTTCCCCTCGCGCTGCTTGTCGCCGACCGGGTCTATCACGACCGCGAAACCGGCAAGTGGGTGGTGGCTGGTGTCTTCAGCAACATCCACTTCGCATCACTGCCGCGCACATACGACTTGTTTGAAATCTTCTTTCAAGTCACAAACGTTTCAAAGCCGGCTGACCTGCATCTGCGGATCGAGCACTCCGAGGGCGATGTGCTGCTCGACATCGGCGGGCCAATCCAGGCGCACAACCCGCTGGAGGTGATCGCGCGCCGCGTCGTCGTGCGGAACCTGCCCTTCAAGAAGTCAGGCAAATATTGGGTCATGCTCAAGAGCGGCGAGGAGATCCTGACGCAGGTGCCGCTGTACGTCGGCATTATCAAGAAGAAGCCGTCAGAGGGGCAGCCGCCTGCGGCATCCTGAAGCGCCGTCTGCCTAACTCGCGCCGCAACTGCTTCATCAGGCGTCGGCGCAAGATGCCTGGCTCACCCTTGCGACATGCCGCAAGTGATTCAATGTAGCCGCGCATGAACGCGCTCGTGCTGCCCACGCCGATCGAGTGTTTGCCTCTCTGCGTTCGACGAAATGATCTTGCCAGCAGTGAAGCGCACTTCGTGAGCGAGAAGCGCGTCGGCCAGGGCTTGCTGGTTTCGCGGTCGATCAAGGCAAAGCCATCCCGCGAGTTGATCATGTCCTTCAATCGCACGGGCTGAAAAAAGCCATGGGCGTGAAGCTGACCGAGGAGCACACCGGCCTGTCGCATGATGTGCTGTTTCTCAACGACATCGGCATCATCGTACAAGTCGCCGACGTTGGGTCCTGCAATCTCCTTGACGACCAGAAAGCCGCTAACCGGCAACCCGCAAATGCGCTTTTCGCCCCACGCCACCGGCTCCATCGTGGCAAAGCCCGCCGCTCGCAGTCGATCGAGAAGGCGCTTCTCGCGCAACGGTCCGCAGTTCGCCCTGCCCAGAAGCAGCAGTCGCAGTTGCACAGCGAATGTCACGCGCAGACTGCTCTTGATATAGAACTTCAAGCCGTCTGCAGAGAAGCGCTGCACGTCGCATCTGCCGCCGTTGTTCAGACCTCCGCCGGAGTCAAAGGTCATGAAATCGTCGAAATCGCACAGTCCCTGGGACTTGAAGCACTCGCGTACTTCAGGATTGACATGAACCGCAACCGCCATGAAGCGTCCCGGGCAGGATTCGAACCTGCGACCTGCGGTTTAGAAGACCGCTGCTCTATCCAACTGAGCTACCGGGACCAAGTTCTCTGAATCTACCATAGTAGCCCGCAGCAGCTTGCGGCTTCGCGCGATCGCGACACATACAATGCGTGCTGAGAACTCCTCCGGGCTGGTAGCTTAGCGGTCCAAAGCAGCCGACTCATAATCGGTTAGACCTCGGTTCGAATCCGAGCCAGCCCACCTGTTTGCTGAGTGTATGAATTCACTCGCTGCCGACCCCCCCGCCCCCCCGGCACCTCCGGACTCACGTGCTGCGCCGCACGTTGCGCCGCGTAGCGGCGAACATTGGTTCTGCGCCGCGGACCACACCACGCCGCCGACACAATCTGAGGGGACTATGACGGCTCCACGTTGGTGATGCCGATCTCTGCAATCGTCACCAGCGGTTGATACGGCACGCCAATGGACGCGAGTTTCTCACCGCCGCCCATATCGCGATCAAGAATGCTCAAGGCGAGGACAACCTCGTGGCCGCGATTGCGCACTGCTTCGATCGACCGCACGATTGAGCCGCCGGATGAGATGACATCATCGACGATCACCAGCTGCGAGGGTTCTTCCGGGAGCGGACCTTCGATCTCTTTCTTCGTGCCATGACCCTTGACATCCTTGCGCACAACGAACGCAGCCACGGACCGACCCAGTTGATGCAGCCGAAGCGCTGTTGCCGCCACGATCGGCGTCGCCCCCATGTCCATCCCGCCGATCGCACTCAACTGCACGTCGCGCAATTCTGCCGCGATCGCATCAGTGACCAGCGCGAGCCCTTTGCCGGAAAAGCTAACCTGCTTGCCATCACAGTAATAGCTGCTCTTGCGCCCGCTGACCAGGGTGAAATTGCCGCGCAGTATGGCGCGGTCAAGCACGAACTGAGCCAGTTCAGGATGGCGCGCCTTCTTCACCGATGCAATCGCGTCATTCGTCATCAAGGACAGAGATTATAGAAGTAATGCGCGTTGCCGGCCAAGTGAAGGACTTACGACGATACTCAATCCCACTGCAACTCGGGTCCGCTGCGCGTCATCGACTTCGTGAATGACAGAATTGCATCTCGGCCGTCCGGCCCATCTTCCATGGCAAAGATGTTGTCGGCGTACTGTTCGCGGCTTCGTTCAAAGGTCACGCCCGGCGGGCTGAACGTGTGATAGAACTCGATTGAGCCATCGCCGAATAGCACATTGCCGCCCCACTGACCGCTGCGGCCGTAACTATACGATTGCGGATCATCAATGCCGTCCTTTGGCCCGCGGTTTCCAATGATCACAGCCCGTCGATCGAAGTTCGACTTCCAGCCGCGCTCAAACCGATCGCCGAAGAGCGGCATATGCGCGAATGAGACATTGGAATTGCGACCCAGGTCCGCCTTGAAGTCCTTATCCCAGAATGACTCGCGCTGTGGGTCATACGCGTTGTAGTTGTAGTGCTCCATCGGGAGAACATATGGGTTGAACTCGTTGGCGGCGATAAGCGACTCCGGATTGGCGTATCGCAGCGCGATCATCGCGGAGAACAGATTCGCTGTCGTATCCTGGCTGCGGTCGCCAGACCTGCTGACGACGCTGGGGACCACGAATCGTGAATCACCATGGTCCATCGCGCTGATGGTCATTGACTGAAACAGGCCGTAGAGCGCGATCTGATCCTGCACCGTCCGCACGGTGCCATCCCGGGCCGAACCGGCCCCCGTCACTGCGAAGTTGACGGAGTTCATCAGTATGACGAAGAGGATGAGGATGCACACGAGCGTGATAAGCATGCCGATCATCGAGAAGCCGCGTGGGCGGCAGGCGGTGGTTGCGTTCATCATGCGCCTCCTTTTGCGAAAACTGTAGCGCGCCAGCTGCTACGGCAGCGGTCCCGGTTTCGGCAGCGCTTCGATCTCGTGCTCGAAGCGACGAGCGGCAGCTTCAACGAGAAGCTCCTCCAGGTCTTGAACCTCTTGCGGCTGCTGGCCATGAACAATGATCCGATTTCGCTGCGGCGCGTGGAGCATAATGGTCGAACGTCTCTCACCCTCTCGCACCTCGCCACGATCGCGACGGCGATCATTCCAGATTCGCGCCTCAAGGATGGTGCGCAGCGAGCTGATCTCCTGCTGCGTCAAATCATCCGTCCACGTGAACCGCCTCATCCTCGCGTCATAACCGCCTGCGAATGAGATCGTGCCATCATCCGCAACTCGATACAGCGCGATCGAGTCGTCCTGTTCCACCAGCAGATCAAGGGCGATGCCGATCGAGTCGCCACCTGCCCGCTGCGACGACGCGCAGCCGTTCAACATGAATGCAAAGAGCACGGTTGCGCAGAGCGTGACGATCGCGCCTGACCGGTTTCTGAGCTGCTCACGCGGCATCATCGCCGATACCTCGCATAAGGGTCAGGGCCAAAGTCGTAGCGTGTCGAATGTTGAGGCGCACCAAGCGTTCCATCATCCGCCCAGGCCAGCGCTGCGAGGGCATCGATCAATGCAATCATTGCTGGATCAGCATCGCCTTCAAGCGGCTTGTGATCGATAAACGCCCATCGCTGATTGTGTGCTGCGATGGCAGCGAGGTATCGCACCTCACCCGGCTGTGATTCAATCAAGCGAAAGTTCACCGGCTCTGCGGCGCGCTGCGCGTCGGCCAAACCGAGATTGCGGGTGAGTGTCCAGAGGCGCGACATTTGATCGCGGTTCAACCGCCGCGTCAGACCCGGCAGCCAACCGGCCCCGCGCGATTCTTCATCCACACCGAAGTGCAGTGACCCATCCGGGAAAAGGACGAATCGGCTGGGCCGAGCGTAGATGGTGGCTGGCAAGTTATCGCCGGGATGCGCTTCGGCGAGGATCGTCAGATCGATCGAAAAGTCCTCTGGGGGCGTTCCGACCGGGTCGAGCGCTGATGCAGCGGGCCTCGAAGCGCATCCAGCGCATGTGAGCAGCATCAGGAGAAGCGTTGCAATAACGGATCGCATGCCCAGAGTGTACGTTGAACCTGCGGTTGCGCTCAAACCGGCGCGCAGCGGTGACTTACGGCTTGTCCCGATCAAGTTGCTCGCGGGCTCGACGTTTGGCGGCCAGCAAGCTGCTGCGAGTCGGCGAAGACTGCTCATCTTCAGGTTTTGGCGGCTGTGTGGTTGGCGATGAGGAGGATGATTTCGGCGAGGCAGCAGCGGGCTTCTCCTGTTCCTTTCGCCCGCTGCGACCGAGAAGTGCATCAAGCGCAGAGCTGACCCGGTCAGGGTCGGGGGCCGACTTCTTCGGCATTGCCGGCTCGACTGACGGCTTCTTCGAGCGCGCCGAGGTATCTTCACGACGCGGTTCGGGTACATCGGCCGCGTCCGCAACTCGCGCGCGAGGCGGCACCATCTCTCCGCTCCCCTTCAACGGCTGGACGCCTTGTTGCTGGCGCTGTCGCTGCACCTCTGCCCGAGCGGTGACATCCTGCAGGCCACCAAGGGTGGCAAGCGCTCGTTCACCCTTCACACGCGAAGGCGCAACCTGAGCAATCGCTGCCAGCAAGCCGCGCTTCACCAGTGGCCAATCCCACGCCAATCGCCGAGCTGCAACATCAAGCAGGAGCAGCAGGATCACCCACCACAGAATCGAGCGCCACGCGGGCAGCAGTGAGGCGCTGCGAGGCATCCCACTGCGATCAAACAGCTGCGCCTCCGCTGGCGAGTCAACGCTCAATATGCGCCCCCCGGTCGTCTGCGCGATCTCACGGAGCAGCGCAACATCGGACTCCAGACGTCGAAACTCATCACTGGTCGCGCGGCTGGCCCCGCCAATCACCGGCGCAAGCTGCCGCGCCCCCTGCCGCGGACTCAGCGCCACGATGTAACTACCCGCCTCGGTCGCCGCAATGTCCGCTTCATACCGTCCCGGCGCGGTCTGTCGCAGCCGTACGGTCTGCGTCTCTCCGCTGGGCAGATATACCGTGCCCTCCACCGTGAGATAGTTCATAAAGCGGGAGCGTGCAGTCGCTGTCTGCGCGTCTCCCGCTTCATCATCCGCATCGATCGCCGCTCCGCCTGCGGCCTCAAGCGTGATGTGGAGCCGATCATCTTCAATGATCGTGATCATCTCTGTCTCTCTCGAAACGCTCGGCCGCGCGATCGTTCTCACGAGCTGCGTCCAGAACGCCTGCGCGCCCGGCCAATCGGCCCATGCGCGCGACCATGGGCCATCCAGATCGCTCGTGAACGCAGCGACGCGCCCAAGTCCCGCCTGCCAATGTGCGAGCAGCGGCTCCCCGTCCGGATGAACCATTTCCAGCATGACTGTGCGGTCTGCACGTGGCGCGGTGATGACGATGCCGCGGAGCGGAGGCGCCTCATCCATGCCGACAGCTAATGCTGAACCGGTCGGCCGCGTCATCGGCCGAAACTCCCCTTCCTTGATGAGCGGCTTGTTGAACTCCTGCACCGTATCGACAAGGACGCGCGGGAGCAGTCTCGGATTGCGCACGTGATGAAAGACGCTGCCTGTCCCTTCCGCAACGCGCTGGAGTTGCGCGTCATCGATGTGGTCGCCGATGCCGATGGTCGTCACCTTGACCTTGTCGCTGGCAGCGGTTGCAATGAATTCATCAATCCCCGGATCCTGCGACAAGCCGTCCGTGAGCAGAAGAATGTGACGGTTTGGAACTTCGGGCAGACCGCGCAGCATCTCATGCGCCAGCCGCAGCGCCGGCTCAATGCGCGTGCCGCCCATCGGCTGTATCGTCGTGATGACGTCGATGATCTCGTCGGGATCGTCATTGAGCCGCAATGGCACGAGCCGCTCAGGCATGTGATCGAAGGCCACGACGCCGATGTAGGTGTCCGAGTGGAGCGATTCAACCGCAAGGGACGCCGCTTCGTTGGCGACCTCCTGCTGCGAGGCGCGTGCGCCGCCGACCGGCCGATTCATTGAACCTGAGCGATCGAGTACGAGAACCAATGCCGCTGATGGAACGCGCAGCTCGCGCGGCGGATCAAGTTCGAGCGGTAGAACCTGCGCAAGCGGGGTGCGCATCCATCCGCCGGCCCCGAAGCTCTGTTCACCCCCGATTTTCAGCAGGCCGCCGCCCAGCCGATCGACATAATGGGCGAGCAATTGTTGTTGGTCGCTCGTGAGGTCGTACGCCGGAACATTGTCGAGCACGATCAAGTCGTAATTCTGAAGCGAAAGAAGATCGTGCGGCAACGATTGCGCGCTTTGCACCGTCACCGGGAGCTCTGCAGCACCGAGCATTCGCCCGAGCGCGTGTGTGTCTGCGGTCCCGACCGAAGTTCCCGTCGCCTGGAGGACGAGCACGCTGCCTCGACTGGGGGTAGCGGTGAATGCTTCGGCGCGGTTGTTCTCCACAAGCACGTCCTGTTCCGGATCATCCGGCTCAAAGACCGCTTGGAAGCGGTTGATCGGCGTCTGACCAAGCGTCACCTGTGCGAGGTGTACTGATTGGCCCGGCGGCACATTGATTCGGCGGGTGTGGCCGGGCTGACTCGGCGAAAGATCGACAGGTTCGCCTTCGCGTCGCAATGTCAGATTGCCTGTCGCGCCGGCTGCGCTTTCCATAATGATGCGCACGGTAATCGTTTGGCCCGGCTGCGCATTGGGGGGCGCTTCGACGCGGGTGATCTGCACGTCGTTCTCGATCCGATAGCTGATGGGCAACACGTCGATGGGCACGCGCCGCGACGTTCCGCCCGCAGCCACGGCTTGGCGCGCCGCTTCGAGCGCATCGCCCAGCGTTTGATTGCCATCCGTCATGAGTACAAGCCGCGCCGCCGTATCGCCGGGCAGGGTCGCAAGACCAAGCCGAATGGCATCGGCCACATTGGTCCCGTCGCGCATGGGCAAATCGATGTTGTCAGCCAGCCATGTGCCGCGCGTTGGAGCGGTGGCGACGATGGCCTGACCATCAAATGCGACAATCCCGAAACGATCGCCGGGCCTTCGTTCTACCGCCCCGGTCAGCCAATACCGCAGCGCATTGATGTTGGTTCTCCCGGCAGCGTCAGGCGGTGTTGGCAGATCCGCGAACCGCCGCACCGAACCGCTCACGTCAACGAGCGCGACCACTGTGAGATGATCGTGCTCTTGCACTGCATGAGGTCCAGCCAGCATGCCTGCAATCAGCACGATGAGAAGGGTGCGGAGCGTGAGTATCGTCCACCGCCGCACCGGTTCCACATGTGCGAGCGTGCGCAAGCCCAACCACAGCAGCGGCAGCGCAAGCAGCGCGACAAACAGCAGCGCGGGTTGTTCAAAGCGAAGGTTGAACATCTAGGAGTACACCGGACGATGAGCCGTGAAGAAGCATGGGATGGAGCCGGATGTGAATCTGAAAGTGAGGCGGACAGTTGCACGAGAACCGGTCCAGTTCAATCGTATCGGCGAGGGGGTTGCGGACGTCTGCCCGCACCGTGTTCCTGCATACGGAACGCCCGCGCCCGCCGCTACATACAGACGTGGTGCCGCTACTTTCTCCATGGTCGGCGCAAGTTCACGGGCTTGCATCAGTCTGCTCGCTCGGGCTCGGCGAATCGGCGGAAGTAGCGGCGGATGAAATCGTGATAGCGTGCGGGGACGGCTGCATCCTCAACCGCGCGTTCAGCAATCCGGCGCGCTTCGCGCACCCGGCGCTCGATCTGCGTGCGGCGAACGTCGGGATCTGCTGCGAACTGCTCATCATCGAACCATTCGGCGACCACGCGGCCGGGGTCTTCGTCCGGCTCCCTCACATCGATGTCCTCTGTCTGGGCCTGATGCCGCTGCGCATCAAGATTGCGGCTGCGATCAGAGGCGCCTTCGCCGATCCCGTCTTCACCGCCCGACCGGTCGCTCGTAAGTTGGCGTTCGAGTGCGCGCTGCGGATCGGATTGTCCATCCTGCTGTGGTTGCGAATCAGTGAACTCGTTTGCCCGCTCGCGCGCACGCTCCGCGGCCTGCTGCCGCCGCTGCGCCTGTTGGCGTCGCTGCTCAACCTCGCGCAGCGCATCGGCCGGAGAACGGCGCTGCTCTTGCGCCCCATGCTGGCCCTCGTTCCGCTGCTGCAGTCCCTGCTCCTGTGGGCTTCCCTCGCCCGAAGGATCCTGGTTCTCCTCCATCGCAGGCGCACGGACGTCCTGGGGCTGATCACTCCCCTGCTCTTCCGCCGCGCTGCGTGACTGACGTTGCGTCTGCTCTTGGCGTTGCTGCTGTTCCTGCCCCTGCTGTTGCTGTTCTTGCGGTGTTCCTTGTTGCTGCTCTTGTTGCTGTGACGGCTCGTCGCGCTGCGATCGCGGTTCGTCCTCCGACTGACCCTCCTGTTCAGTTGGATCGACACGATCTTGTTGCCGTTGGTCAATCTCTTCCTGCGGATCGCCTGCATGGTCGAGTTGATCTGCGGCCTCGCGCAGCGCATCATTCAGTTGTGAAAGATCGCGCTCAACCTCCTCTTTCAAATCGCGCTCCTCCTGCAGTCGCTCAAGCTCACGCCGAAGCTGTTCCGCAGCTTCTTCCCCTGCGAGCTGCTCCATCTGCTCCATTGCCTTGCGCTGCGCTTCATCGTCGCCTTCAAGTGCATCGCGCAGCACTTCGTCTTCAATTCCAAGCTCGCGCATTAACTGCTCCATCTGCGCGATGCGTTCAGCAAACTCCGCCTCTTCCTCAGCTGCGATCAGCTCGGCCTGGTCGGCAGTCTCGCGCAAATGCCGCGCCAGATGCTCCCGCTCACGTTCGTCCATCTCCCTCGAACGATCGAGCCGATCCTGGAGCGCTTCCGCTGCTGCTCCGAACTCGCCCCGCCGTAGCGCTTCATCAAACTCCTGAGCGGACATCGGCCGGTTCTCCGGCGGCTCTATGCCTGCGAATTGCTCAGCGAGCCGCTCAGCGGCCTCCCTATCCCGACGTGCCTGTTCATTCAATTGGTCAGCCAACTCATGAAGCCGTGCTGCGGCCTCGTCGCGGGCTTTGCGAATCTCGTCCGGGTTCCCGTCTCCTTGAGCCAACTGCTCGGCCAATCGGTCCAGCGCTGCAAGCTCTTCTGCCGCGTCCGGCAACTGCGAAAGCTCTGCATCGTCGCGTAGATCCTGCGCGATTTGCTCTACCTCGTGCTGAAACTGCTGGCGCTCTTGCGCAGCTCGATCATCCTCAGCCGCAGCAATAGCCGCGTCTTGAACTGGTTGCCCCCATGCCAGCACTGGCATGTACAAAGCTGCCAGTACGGTCGCAATGACGAACCCAGCACCCACCCCCCAAGCCGGACCGATCCGAAGGGGCGCGAGCGATCGCACATCGACCCTGGCTGCGAGATGTTCGCCCTGTTCCCTTACGAGTGCTGCAAAGTCTTCATCATGACGAGTTTGTGAAGCTATCGGCCCGGCCAGCGGTGCGGCCTGAAGCGCGTAAGCTGTCGCCAGGCGATCGCGCAGCCGCATGGCGCGATCAAGCTGCAGCGCGACATCAAAGGCCGCCGGCAACTCCATCCAGCCACGAAGGGCGCCAATGACGAGCCCAGCCAGCGAGATGGCCGGGTAAATCACCAGCGGCAGGTCAAAGCCGCACGCGCGAGAACCAACTAGCACAACGAATCCGGCACTCACTGCAACTGCGAAAGCGCGGCCCGCGTGCATCGAAACCGCAGTCATTGCCTCGCGCCGCCGAGCCCTGTTGATCGTCTGCTTCAGTGCGCTTCGCATAGGGGTGCATCCGACTGATCCCGAGGGATGATAGCGCGGCAGCGAAGTTGCTGATTCGCGCCGGCGCGCATCGCAGGCGCACGCACTGCCAGCACCAGAACCATGGAATCCACCGCCCTCATAGCCAATGAACAGGCATTTCTGACGCACGAGGGCGGCAGGCGCATCTATGCGTTTTTGGAGCCACAAGCCAGATGTGCGATTTCAACCTAATCTGCCTGCATCCGTAGGAATCTCACACGCGAAAAACTTGAGAACTTGATGAAACATTCGGGTCCGCTCCTTCGTTAGAACGATGAACAGGCATATGATCTGTTGTTCCCGGGAAGCTGGATCGGCAACACCACCCGAAACGAATACGCATCGACCTTCTCCTTTCCCCCATATGGCTCGGGCGGCGTTAGCCGCCTGAGCCATTTTTGCAGACACGCCGCTCCGAGTGGCTTTACAATGCGTGCATGAGTCCGCAATGCCTCCGGTACGCATCTGCCGCATTGGCGATCGCCCTGCTTAGCGCTTTCGCCGGCGCGCAGGATCACGCTCGCGACCGTGACCGCGGCGCTAACGAGACCGCATGGTGGGATCACGCCAAGTACGGCGAGTCTCGGCATTACTGGATCAAGAGTGACCTACCGCCGGACGAAGCGCGTGAGTTGGCGCGGCATCTCGACCTCATGTACGAAGCGTACAACAAGCGTTTGGGCTCGCTGCCCAAGCGCATGCCGGACCAACTCGATGTGCTCATCTTCAAGAGCCGGGACGATTATCTCGCCACGCTTGGTTCGCGATTCAACGTCAACGCGATGGGAACCGGCGGAGTGTTTATGCCGCATGCCGGCACACTGGCGTTCTGGACCGAAGACCTGCCCAAACAGCGCGTGCTGCATGTGCTTCAGCACGAGGGTTTTCATCAGTTTGCCTACAGCCGCTTCGGCCATGACCTGCCGCCATGGGTGAACGAAGGGCTGGCTGAGTTCTTCGGGGAGGCGGTCATAGTGGGACGCACCATGGTCATCGGCCAATCCAAGCCGCGCATTCTCGAAGCGGTGCAGGAAGCCGTGCGCGAGGACAACCATATCCCGTTCCGCGACTTGCTCACGATGGATCAGGGCCGATGGAACGGCGCGGTCCATGGCGGCAGTGCGTCGCTGCAATACCAGCAGGCATGGTCGATGGTTCACTT